>JAZNFR010000258.1:0-2731 GCA_045576055.1 Eubacteriales bacterium | reverse complement strand
AAGAACATAGTCATCGTAAAAAGAATGCCCTTGTTTTGGAGCGCTTCTTTTAAATCTTTGACCAGCTCTACCTTTCTATTCCTGCGTTCTTCGCTAATGGATACATCGCGCACAAGGAAAATTACCAGCAAGGTTGCAATGGTCAGACACACACTGCTTAGCCAGAAGGAAGCACGAATACCAAACCAGCTACTAAGATAACCACCCATCAACGGGCCTAAGATACCACCACTGGACAAAGCAGTTTGCATAAGCCCCATACCCCAGCCCATTTTTTCTATGGGCAAAGTCGATGACACAAGGGACATAGAAGCTGGAACAAAGCCACTAATCAGACCGATGATACCACGAATCACAAAGAACTGGTACTCGTTTTGGCACACTGCCGACATAACGTAGGTTACTACTAAGCCAATGCCTGCACGTATTGCCATCTTGCGCTGTCCTACTCTATCAGCCATTGCCCCCCAGTAAGGTGCCATTATCGCCGCAAACAAAAAGGTTATGGAATAGACAAGACCACTCCAAAAACTGACGTTATCCTGTGATACGCCCAAATCCTTTAGCAAAAATACGGGAAGAAAGGGTACGCACATAGTGTAACTTGACGCCGCGAAGAACACGCCCGTCCAAAGTACCGCAAGATTAACCTTCCAATTTATTTTCTTATCGCCATGTTCATCAAACAAAGCCATAATCTCATCTCCGTATAAAAATTCCTACATTATATTATACCACCGTCACAAAAAGATGTTACCTACGCAACGGAAAAAAATCCTACAAAATCCACTGCAACTTTTTTCAACAACATCTTTATACAAAGCAAAAATTCCTGTATAATATAAGAAATATGTTTTTAAAAGGATGTGTAATCTTGAAGCCATATACCCTGCAAGAAATAGAAGAACGTGGACTTTTTTCCAGCCTGCTCAACGGCAAACCTGTACAAAATGCGTGGGCTGAAATCAATAATATTTTGGTAGAGGCTGAAAAAGCCCAAGACCTCACCGCTGCCCAAGTTACCAGCGCTATGAAAAAATGGGGCGCTAAAATGGACGAAACCACCTTGGAACAACGCAGTGGCATTTACCGCAAGCTTGCTGATATTATTTACAGCGAAGCTCAAAGCGAAGAAGACCAGCTTTTTGCTCAAGGCAAACATTTGGCAGAAGTTTTGCAACTGCCTCCTCACCTTGTAAAATTGGCAGACAAAGGTGCGAAAACCAGTGCTTACTACAATCGTTGCGCTGCTCTTTTGAAAGGTGAAGAAAAGCTGGACATTCAAACCTTGAATAAAGTGTTCCATTACGATTACGAAGACGGCTTTGCAATTCGTCGCCAAGCTTTTGACGACCACTTCAACAAAATTTTTGACGGCATCTCCGAAACCAGACGCTTCTCCGTAGAAGTGGAAGACGGCTTGATTGCTGACTGCAAAACCTTGGACATTCCCTACGAATTTAAGCCCCACATCTCTGCTGCGTTGGAAAAATATCGTGGCATCTGGAACGCAGAAAACCACGTTCCTGCCCCCTTAGACATCAATATGCCTTTGAACAAAGGTGAGGCTTGCTATATTTATGATATTAGCCTTTTCTGTGAACGCAAAGTTGTAGAACGAGAAGATAACTATTTCGAATTGACTCGTAAGTTCAATATTGATGAAACCGTTTCTTTTAAAGGTGAGCATATAGAGCACCCCACTATCGAAGAAGAACTTATTGTACCTATTGAACGTGGTTACTTCTTCATAACCAATCAACGCATTATTTTCTTGGGTGACAAAGGCGCTTTGGTTAAATTAGTAGACTTTAAGGATATCACCAGTGTTGACTTCGATGGTATGAGCTACATTACCTACCACACTAAAACCGAAGGCGACCTGCTCTTCAAATACGACGACGCAAGTGCAGAAGTACTCTACATTTTCTTCAATCGTATTAAAAAAGGTGACTTCAAATAATGATAATAAGCATAAACAAAAAGAGGCAATGGCTAATTTTAGTCATTGCCTCTTTCTTGTTTATATAACTTAGTATCATATAACCAGATCGAATTACTAATGAACATTAAATCTTATAGACTTAAATTTTCATTACATCCATTTTCTATCCAATCGTCAATACCCGCATCAACAACTTCGATACATTCTGCAATTTTTTCTTCAGGCGTCATTTGGGTTATATGCATATGAAATGCAGCAACAATCAAACTCAATCCACAAACTGTTCCAGCTATCGGAGCAACACCAATAGCTAGCCCTCCAAATAAAGCAGCTTTTATCGTAGCTATAAGACCAGCCTTAGTAAGAAAAGACGCTGTAAGAACTGTCGCTCCAGTTGCCCCAGTACCCAATTTCAAAAAATTTTTCAACAATTCATCCCTTTTATTTTTATTAGGCTCCATCACAGCAACAGCAAATTTTAGAGCTTTCTTTACTTGAGGAGGAAGTTCTCTTAATTCTATAGTTTTGGGAATTTCAAAAGTCATAGCATTAGCTACCAATTTCATATCCATATATGAAAAATTTTCTTCACCTACCGTCCCAACAATCTCCGTAATCATATGATCAAAAATATTCTTTAACTTTGCTCCAACTACCTGTCTATTTTCTTTTTTGTTAAAATCCATTCTTTTTATGCCTCCGTATCATATCCAAAAGTTTATTGTTCATATCTTTAATCTCTACACTATTATCGTATCCTTCCACAATATTATCTAGCCATTTATC
>JAZNFR010000257.1:0-3016 GCA_045576055.1 Eubacteriales bacterium | reverse complement strand
TAAAAGCAGATAATTTAGCAAAAAAAATTGGACTAGAATGTAATTTATATCTAAAATTCGAAGGCTGTAACCCAACAGGAAGTTTTAAAGATCGTGGTATGACAATGGCTGTAACTAAAGCCAAAGAAGAGGGCTCAAATGCAATTATCTGTGCTTCAACAGGTAACACTTCGGCATCAGCCGCAGCTTATGGGGCAAAAGCTGGCCTTAAAACTTATGTTCTTATACCAGATGGCTATATCGCACTAGGAAAGCTTTCACAAGCGATGATGTACGGAGCTGAAATTATTGCAATACAAGGAAATTTTGACCAAGCATTAGAATGTGTTAGAGCTATTTCAGAAACGCACCCTATAACCTTAGTTAATTCTGTTAATCCATACAGAATTGAAGGACAAAAGACAGGTGCTTTTGAAATCTGTGACGCTTTAGGCAAAGCTCCAGATTATCATTTTATACCAGTAGGAAATGCTGGCAATATCACAGCATACTGGAAAGGCTATAAAGAATACAAAGAAGCTGGCATCATAGGTAATTTACCACTAATGATGGGATATGAAGCTGAAGGCTCTGCCGCAATAGTTCGTGGTGAAAGAATTATGAAGCCTGAAACCTTAGCTACAGCGATTAGAATCGGTAATCCTGCAAGTTGGAAACAAGCAGAAGCCGCTCGTGACGAAAGCGGAGGAAAAATCGGTTGCGTAAGCGACGAAAAAATTGTTGAAGCTTATAAATTATTAGCTTCTTGTGAAGGAGTGCTTTGTGAACCTGCAAGCGCAGCATCTGTAGCCGGACTAATTCAAGCAAACAGCGAAGGTTTAGTTAAATCAGGCTCTGATATTGTATGTATACTTACAGGAAACGGACTTAAAGATCCTGACAACGCAATTAAATACTCTAATTCCGATGTTAAAAAGACTTCGGCTGAATTAAACGACGTCTTGAAAGTTATGGGTTTTTAATTAAATATTAATAGTTTTGTCAAGATAAAGGAAAAATAATGCAACGCAAAGATTTTATTGATGTTAAAAGAATTGTAATAAAACTAGGCACTAACGTCTTAAGAAACGATGAAGGAGAAGTTGCGGTATCTCGGATCTATTCATTTGTCGAGGATATTTCTAAACTTGTCAAATCAGGTAAAGAAGTTATCGTTGTAACTAGTGGCGCTGTGGGACTTGGCAAAAAGAAATTAAAGCTTGATTCAACAGAAGGAGACGGTGTTAAACAAGCTTGTGCGGCAGTCGGCCAAAGCCGTTTAATGTCATATTATGAAGCAGGTTTTGCGACTTTTGATATACCGATAGCACAAATCCTTTTAACAGAAGATGATTTTTCAATGCGCCATAGATATTTGAGCTTAAGGACAACATTAAATAAGCTTCTTGAACTTGGAGTTGTGCCAATTATTAACCAAAATGACACCGTATCAACTATTGAGCTAAATGATATGCTAGCTGGAATGCAAGTCTGTTTTTCTGATAATGATAAGCTCTCAGCATTGGTATCAAGCGAGCTTGATGCAGATTTATTAATCCTCTTATCAGATATTGATGGACTTTATACAGCTAATCCGAAAGAAGATTCTAGCGCTGAATTTATACAAGAAGTTGAATGTGTAACAGAAGAAATTTTAAACCTCGGCACAGGCGCCTCAGACGGTGGTCGTGGTGGTATGAAAACAAAGCTTGAAGCTGCAAAGCTTGTTACACGCTTTGGCGGAAAAGTTCTTATTGCAAATGGGAAACAACCTTATGTAATTAATAAAATTTTTGCTGGCGAAGAATTAGGTACAATGTTTATACCAACCAGTGAAAATCTTTCCGGTAAAAAACGTTGGATTGGCTATGCTACTAATGTTAGAGGTAAATTAATAGTCAATGAGGGTGCAAAATCTGCAATTTTAGATAAATGTACAAGCCTTTTACCAATAGGAATTATTGAAGTAATAAACGAATTCAACCAAGGTGAAGTTGTATCAATTTGTGATGAATCAATGACCGAATTTGCTCGCGGAATGGTAAATTATGATTCAGAAGAATGTAGAAAAATTGCAGGAGAACACTCTGACAAAATTCTTAAAATCCTAGGCTATAAGAACTATGATGCTGTAATTACAAGGGATAATATAACTTTAATATAATGGTGCGTATAAACGAGCCCTACGGCTATTTTACTTCATTTTTAAACTATTAATTGCATTAATATACATTTCATCTAAAGGTTCGCCCGTTGTTAGAGTATTATAAAATGCTTTATCCGTAACATCTTGTTCGCCTTTAAAGAATGCTGTATTTTCTTTTTTTATAATACCTTCCATATTTTCATAACCAACAACGCTATATTAGAACGCTCTTCATCCGACAAGGTATCACAACAGACATGCGGTTTCTCTCCCCCACAAGCAAACCAGGAGATATATGGCAAAATGAGAGTGTTATACCTTTTAAGGCCATATATATAGTCATTGATATTGACAAAAGCTTGAACGGAATCATTATATGCCACCAAATCCTCCTCTGATATATTATCATCAGGCATACTTCCACCTTTGCCACAACTTAGAGACTTGCATTTTATTCCCAAATATACTACAAGAATCAACAAAAGGACCAACAGTCCCATCAGAGCAAAACATAATATCAGTAGAAATATTACCCCTAAAAGCAATATCACATTAAAAATTGTCATCATAAACTTATAATTGAAATTATCACAAATAAATCATAAATCCACCCATTGATGTCTTTGTGTATAACATTCCTAATTTATAAAAGCATGAGAGAATTGCGTGACTGGCTTAATCTTTAATTCTAATCGGAATGTTTCCCTCAGCCATCACCTCTCCCGTATCCTCCGAAGTTATAAAATAATGGAAATTATTGTTATTCGGAAATTCATTAAAGTCCATGACTAGGACAAATGAACTACGATCTCGTGTCTTAAATGTAAATTCGCCCAATATCCAACATAGAGGATTACGATGGGGCAGAACAATGTAGCCATCTTCCATACC
>JAZNFR010000256.1:0-6004 GCA_045576055.1 Eubacteriales bacterium | reverse complement strand
AAAAGCTTCTTTATCAATACTAATCACATTAGAAGGAATAGTAATTTCTTTTAAATTAAAACAATAACTAAATGAGTTATCACCAATTGAAATAAGACCATCAGGAAGAGTAATGTTTTTTAAGCCATTTGGCCATTACATTGATTTCAATAGGTTGGGCATCACCTCCCATAAAACATATAGCGGTGATTCCTGGGTTATCGGTGATTAATTGTTTTAAAACCTCCTTGGTTAAAATTGTGCCAATGTCTTCTCGTAGATAAGGAGAGTGGCACCCCTCGCATTGCAAGGGGCAACCACTTATATTTATGGCCAATGTGATTTCGTCAGGTAATTCACGAAATACAATTTGAGTATCAGTATATTTCATATTAATCAATTTGTTTAGAAGAATATACACGTTTGGTTGCTTCAACTTGTCGGTCAGCACCAAAAGCATTAATTGGACGTAAATATCCAATAACTCTAGTATATTGAGTGATTTGAGGACTGCCGCATTTTGGGCACTGGGTTATCGGAGCTTTGACAATATGACCGCAATCTTCACATTTGCTGTTTGGGATATTGAAGGTAAAATAATTGGTACCATTTTGAATAGCAAAATCAATCAAACGCAAATATTGCTGTTTTGACAAATGTTCTTCCAAATTACAATGCAAAGCAGAGCCGCCATCAGTATATTGATAGGTTTGTTGACCATGCAAGATAAACTTATCCAAAACCGATGTGTTATCATGAGCATTATAGAAGTAAGAATTGTACAAATTCTCATCTTCCGGCACCCAATAGCCATCTTCTTTGTCCCATTGATAATTCTTTCCCCCAAGACCTTCAGCTGGAACGACCTCGGAATTGAACAAAAATGGACGCTTTTTATCATGGATAGAATGAATCTTGTTTTGTTCTTTAATGGTACCAAGAATCAATTGCAAGAATTGAATGTATTCTTGATTATTGCCAACCTCCAACCCTAAGAATCTGGCAGCTTCATTCAGTCCATTGATACCAACTGTACTGTATAACTTGTTGATATAGATATAACCACCGTTGGAAGCAGCAAACATTTTCTTGTCTTCCAAATCATACAACATAGTTTTATAGGCAATGTGATATTTGTAAACACGTTCAAGAATTTCAATCAAATAATCTTTAATGAATGAAGTGTTTTCTTGCCAACCACCGTGAAAACCATAAGCCTTTGCACAGTCTTGGATGATACGATTAATATTCAACGAGATTACATTACAGCTACCAGTCATTACACCGGTCAATCCTGAAGTAGGGCTGAAAGTGTTTTCTGCTAATTCGTTTCTCAATCTGCAACATGAAGCTAAACTATCAGCACTATCACTGATATAGGTAAAGAAACTGTGTCCTTCTGCGTACATTTCAGCACACAATTCCTTGTATTCTTTGTCAATAATATCCTGCCCGTTATGAACCATTGCAAATGTTTCAACAGGGAAGGTCAACACTTGCTTCAGACGGATTTGGTTAAACCATTTCATGAACATTCTTTGCAAGGTGTCAATCGCCTTCCATTCTGGTTTAGTATTATCAGGATAATAAAATTCTCCAAACAAAGACTCGAAATAAGTCTTGTCATAATACGAAATGTTGGTAAAAGGTGACTGATAAGAACGATTACCTGCCGGTTGATTGATACCCCATACGAATTGTTTAAACGCTTTCATGATAGAGTCTTTGATTGTACGATATTGCAAGCAATGTGTACTTGAACTAGCACAATCCAATTTATCATACCACTTTTCGCCAAATTCCTTTATCACATAATAATTCAATGCGATAAAGTATTCACCAAACGCTACAGCACCTTTACACTGAGAGGATAAAAGGAAAGCAAGATTGGTAATCTGTCCACTGAATGATTGCAAGTCGTTTGGCGCACTAGGTGTAACGCCATCAATGTTACCAACCCCTTCAGTCATCAATGGGTACAAACTAACCGCCATACAATACTGTTTCAAAACAGGTGTTGACGCTTCATCGTGTGTATAAATGATATGATGATTCAAATCCTTTTCATACTGTTTTGCAACTTCTGGGAAGAGGATATTAAGTTCATCCTTCATGCGTTGACGTTGGATTCTACGGTTTGTAGTCTTGTACACTTCCCCTTCTAAGTTTGCCACGTTCTTCATAGTAACATTAGCATTGCTATCAGTTTCAGAAGCGGTAGCGGCATTGGTACCAGATGAACTATATTTGTCCATATAGTCAATACGTTCCTTAATCAAACGGCTTTCATATTGTTTTTCTCGATACAGAATGAAAGCTTTGGCAACATCAAAGTGGCAACCCTTCATCAATTGTCGTTCAATAATATTTTGTACTTCTTCTACAGAAAATACGTCTGAACGGAACTGCAATTCTTCGCATACAAATTTGGCTATTTGTGCATCAGTCTCTTTGCCACAACTTTTGAACGCTTTATTGATTGCGGCTTGAATTTTGTGTGAGTCAAACTCTACAATTTGACCATTTCTCTTTTGGATCAACATTTTTCTCATATTATTCAATTAAATTTCGTTTTTTGAATTCTTCGTATAAAGGAATAGCCAAACAGCTAGCGTCTGGGTGTGGCTTGCCGGTTGTTCCTGTAGCACGCAAATCAAAGAAGTGTTTCCAATCTGATATAAATGCAGTATGAACCAAATCTGTGTTAGTATCTAGAGGAAGAATTGTTCTAGCTTGTTGAGCTTGCCAGCCACATTCAATTAGGCCCATATAACAATATTCAGCTGTTAAGTTAGCCATCAACCAATAATCAAGTGCCTCAAAATGCTTTGGGAAAATTGTTTTTTTACAGTTCCAATGGTCTGCCAATTCTTGATATTTAACTAGCAAGCCATAAAAACTCATATCTTTTCGTTCAAGTTCGTTTTGGTCAATCCAAGTGGGTAAATTGATGGTTATTTCTGAACCAAATTTATCTTTGGAATAATTACAATATCTGGTACTACTTTCTGCAATTGAGTTAACACGATGACGGTTGTATTCACGAGAAATTGCTATTTGAGTGTGAAACAAAACACTGATACGTTTTTCGTGAAATTCTGTTGGCTCACAAAGAAGCTTTAAGTCATCTAACCATCCATTTTCAACCAATACTCTAAGATTTGTGGTTACATATTCAATTTCATTGACGATTATATATTTTGAGTATGGTGCAAAAGAATAATGATTTAATGCCATTGAATGACTGTTTCTATAGGCACCAATAACATTTTTAAGATATACAGTTCCATGTTCCAACATGGCTCCATGCCCAGAGTTAATCATACGATCTACAAATTTTTTTGCAGAACCTTCTGTGATTTTATCTTCACTTTTATAGCAAGTGCGACCAGCTATTTCGATATGTTTGTGCATACCGTCTATACCTGGCCCTTGTTCCAATATCTGAAACGAAGGTCGGATTATATTCATATCTTCTAAGTTAAACTGTTAATAATAGATTCAATTGCCCGAATGATATGGGCTTCATCAATTGTACTTTTAAACCATTCTGTATGTCCATTTTTATAAAATGGGTGTGGCACTCTAAGTTTTTCAAAACTGGATAACACGTAACGCTCACAAAAACCACAGCCTTCCCAAACTTTTATGATTTGGATGGTACGTTCTTTGGTTTGACTGTTGTAATAAAGCTTACTGATTCTAGTGCGCACATCGCCATTAGTAGCACCTATTTTATAAAGACCTGTTTGAGTACACTTTAATAGATAGAGAGCTGTGACGACTTTTGTTGGACATGGTAACGGCTGAAAAAAGCGCGATACCTTGTGCATGAATTACTATATTAAAGATGGTTGAAATAGATCGTGGTCATCAATTGCGCTTCAAAATTAAGGTAAATATTTCACGTTTACAAGTAAATGAGCAAATAAAAAAGAGCACATTGATAGTGCTCTTTATGTCAATATTACATTTTAGAAAGCCTTAAACGTATGTAGTACAATTCCTTAGATGCGTTTGTTTGAATAGAAACTGGAGGTCGTAATCCATATTTTTTATAATCTATTAAGCATCTCCAGTATTTTGCTTTTCTAAAAAACGGGTCGTTAGATGCGTAACCAATAGCTTCAATAAGTTCTGAAGAGGGGGCACGGAGTTTTAGTAGCTCCGTAACCTCCATCAACAGTTTATATTCTACAGGTACTTCATGTTTCAATAAAAAGCCAATTCTAGTTTGGTCAAACGGTTTTAAGCTGTGCCCTTTTGGTCTTCCGGGTTTTCTTTTCCGTTTTTTCTTCTTGGGTTTCATGCTTTTTGTGTGACATAGCATTGTCCCGTTGGCTTTGTATGTCATTGCTAATATTGATAATTCTCATTTTATATAATATAAGTAATAAGGAATCCGATATATTCAGAGCATCCACTATTGCATTCGTCAACCACACAATCACGTGAACCACCTTCCATAACACAATGCCATGTACCATATTTGTTATGTGAATAACCAATTTTGTATTTAGGAGGATCAACTGTGTTAGGTAATGTAAAGATAGTACCACTATGATGTGTGTGAAGTTCACCTTGAATAGATACCACAGCACCAACCTGTCTAACATAAATTTTAGTCACAATGCCGCAATTCTTAACATCCATAGCAATCCATCCGGTATCTTTTACAGCAGTGGCAACATCATCCTTATAAGCCGCACCAATTGCTTCACACAATGAACGTTTGCGTTCTGTCAATTTAGCAACATAAGTATTGTCACTTGCATCTGGCATTCCATCACTCACAATATCTGCAAACAACTGTGATTTTAATACAACATCTGACATACTGGTAGCGGTAGCAGCTCCAATGGCTTTACAAACAGCCTTTTGACCTGTTTCGCCACCACCAGCTTGTGTGACGAAAACAGATATAGAGTCTGTCAGCTTCACATATCTTTCATCCGATTTTGTTTTTGAATACACATCTGCTGAATTTGCCTTCTTTTCCAAAGCAGCATTGAATGTAGTTGTGCTAACCAATGTGCCCATCACTTCAACTCCATTCACATACAACTTACCAGCAATATAAGTATCACTGGATATTCTCACATTACCAATTTTATTGATAATATAATAATCATAATTGGTGTTATCGGTAAACCCAAGTTGAGCCATTACTGCATCGTTCTTGTCTTTCCAACCCACATAACTCAACAATGTTTTATCGGTTTTTGCCAAAGTGGAATATTTAATCGTGAACGGTGATTCTAAAGCTGTTGCAATTGTAATAGCACCATTATATGTAGATGTTTTTAGTTCGCCATTGAAAGTGACAATAGCTTCATTTTTACCATTACCAATAACAGTGTTACGGAAATATGTTTTGCCGCCATTATATCCTAACATATTGATATTGATAGCACCTCTATCCAATGCAACGCCAGTATTATAGATATGGTTATCTTGAACCATAATATTTCCACCTTTTACAGATGGGAAATTACTAGATACTTTAATAGTAGTGCCCGAACCATCAATGGATAACAACAGCGTGTTTCCTTTGTAAAATTGAAATGCACCAGCCTCTGAAAGGACCATTTTAAGTGCAGATTTTCCTGTCAATGCTGATTGGATAGTCAAATTACCAGAGGTATCATATATAGCACTCGCAATAGCTGTTCCTGTTTTCAAGTACATACCAGTTTTAGCGGTCATGCTTTTATTGGTAGTTAAATCACCTCCAACAACAACATTGTTCTTAACGGTTTGTGATGAATAAGGAGAATCAACCATCAACGCATATTTACCGAACAAAGCTTCTTTTAAACGTACAGTGGTGCCATCTTCAGCAATTGAAATCGCTTGTGGTGCGACCCCTGTCAAAACATCATTGGTAGTTGGTACCGATGAAGCGATTGTACAGCCATAAATATTACGTCCAATTTTATCATTAGAATCCGCATAAGAAACCTTTTCTGTATGATTGCTTTCATAAACATACATAGGCCATTTTAAGTCGGAGGCCAAGCGGTCT
>JAZNFR010000255.1:0-4118 GCA_045576055.1 Eubacteriales bacterium | reverse complement strand
TTAAAAAAATACAACATTCCTCACTTTTTGTCATCACCTACTGATTGGCTTACAAAGCCTATTCTAAAAATGATTTTTTCAGCAATTAACTTTGCTGATAATACTCGCCGTGATGAACTTTTATCCTTTGCTAAATGTGGATATTTAGAAATTGAGGATTCAAGGCTTTCGGAGTTTGAAAGCTATGTTAAAAAGTGGGATATTTTTGGACGAAAGTTCTTCAATGACGACTATTGGAATGCAAACCCAGACGGATTTGTTGAAAAGCAAACTAAGGAGCAAGAGCTAACGCTCAGAAGAATTATCGAAACGCGTGACTATTTGCTTAACAAATTATCGGTGCTTATTAAGGTATTCTCAGGTGGTGCTACCGTTAAGGAAGGATGCTTAGCGCTTTTTGAATTTCTATCCTCCCTTGATATAGTAAATAAGCTTGAGGCTGAACGCAAATCAGCCGAAAAAGCTGAGGCTTATGTTATATCTCAGGTTTGGGAGGCAATCCTTGATTCCCTTGATACGCTAGTTAATATTTGTGGCGATAGTGAGGTAGATGCAATGACGTTCTCTACCCTTCTTTACTACGCCTTTGTTGACGCGAAGGTTGGAACTATTCCAACGGGTGAAGATAATGTTATAATTTCAGATGCACACTCAATACGAGCTGAAAACATACGACACGTGTTTATACTTGGTGCAAACGAGGGCTCCTTCCCAGCTAGTGTTAATGACAATTCAATTTTCACAGAAGCTGAAAGACAAGAGTTAAAGAATGCAGAGCTTTCCTTCTCCATTGATAAGGAGTTTCGTGCCGACGACGAATTATTATTCTTTAAGAACAGTCTGGCTATTGCATCCGAGGGGGCGCACGTTTGTGCACTTGATTCGGGAATTGACGGCTCTGGTCGTAAAGAATCTATTGGATACAAGCGAATCGAAGAGCTATTTACATCTATAAAAAAGGTTGACACATCCAAAGCAAATCTAATAGATAAAATTTATACTCCTTTAGTTGCACGCGAGCATCTTTGCGCTTCTAATAATGAATTAAAGGAAGCTATAAAAAACGAGCTTGGCGAAGATAAGGTGGACGCCCTTGACTTTTCGAACGAAAATTCTACGCTAAGCAAAGAGACGACCGATATGCTTTTTGGCTCGAAATTAAAGTTGTCTCAGTCTCAGATTTCACTTTTCAAGGACTGCAAATTCAAGTATTATGCAGAGAGGCATTTGGGTCTTGGCTCGAGCAAGGCATATGCCTTCTCCTCACTTGAATCAGGAACCCTAGTGCACAGCATTTTTGAGCATTTCACCTTGCTTATTCGTGATGATTCAAAAAGGCTTTTCGCTTTGTCAGAGCTAGAATTAAAAGAAGAAATAAAGAATCAAGTTGATTCTTTGACCGAAAACTATATTTCTTACGTTTGCCGTGGTGTTTACATGACAAATAGACTAAAGCATCATTTTGACAGGCTAAAGCGCAATTTATATATTTTTATTGAAAAGCTTGTTTTTGAATTTAAAAATTCGAAATTCAAGCCTGAATTTGTCGAGCTGCCATTTGATTATGCCGAAGGCTCTGCCAAGCCCTTAACATTCAAGCTAGACAATGGTAAAACTGCTTATATGGTTGGTAAGGCTGACCGTGTTGACACATATAGAGCTGATAATAAAACCTATATTCGCATTGCTGACTATAAGATTGGAAACAAAATTTTTACTGATTCTGAGCTTGATGTTGGAAAGGATTTACAGCTTCCTATTTACCTATTTTCCTTGCGCGAAATGGAGGACTGCGAATTCAAATCAAGACTGCTTGACGGTACAAGCGAAATTATTCCTGCTGGATTTTTCTATGTTCCTTTAAATATCGGCAAGTCAACATCAGATTTTGATATCACAGGTGATATGACTATATCAAATGAAAACGAAAGACGGACCATCGAAAAAGCAAGTGCATTCAAGGGACGTTTCTTAAAGGACGACAAAATCATTGAAGCACAGGACAAAGCAGTTGGCAATGCTCTTTTACCGTCAACTAGAACAAGGGCCTATATTACCCTTGAGGGATTTGATGAAATATACAAAAAAATGACAGAAAGCATTATTGCTATTTCTAATGAGCTATATAGTGGAAACGCATCTGCCGAACCAGAAGAAATAAGTGGCAAGGATGCCTGTGAATACTGTGAGCAAAGAGCTTTTTGCAGAAGGAGGTAAAATGAGTAAAAGAACTTTTAATCCTTCTCAAACAAAGGCTATTTTGCATAAAGATAGCGATATTTTAATTTCTGCAGGTGCAGGCTCTGGTAAAACCGCAACCTTAACGGAAAGAATTATTAGAAAAATTTTAGCTGGTGCTGACATTAATAGAATGCTGGTTGTTACCTTTACAAAGGAATCAGCTAATGACTTAAAAAACAAAATACAAAAAAGTATTGTTGAAAGAATAAAAACTGCTAAAGATAAAGAAAAAGAGCATCTCTACTCTCAAATTGTCAAAATTGGTAGTGCTGATATTTCTACAATACATAGCTTTTGCTTAAAAATCATTCGCCCAAACTTCGTAAGCTTGCCAATTGATAGCAACTTTAGAATAGGCGAAGAAAATGAGATTGATTTTATCAAAAGCGAGGTTATGAAGGACGTTATAGAAAGCTTCTATGAGAGCGAAATTTCAAGCGAGGAATTTTTAATTGTTAGCGATTGCTTTTCAACAATTTCAAATTCTGATTCTCTTGCTAAAAAGCTCCTAACCCTTTATGACAAGCTTTCAAGCACACGACTATTTCTTGACACACTTCTCGTTTCAAAATCATATAATGGTGATTTTATGGAAAGCGGCTTTGGGCAAACACTAAATGATGAGATTAAGGATTTTGCCAGCCACTATTCAAGAGTCTACAAGGAAATAATTGATGAGATTAACAGTCTTGGTATAGAAGCGCCATTTTTGGGTGCTCTTTCGAATGATTTAAGCCTTATAGAAAGGCTTTTAAATGCAACAAGGAAAGGCTTGAAATACGAAGCCTTCAAGGATATTTTCGCCTCATATACTGCGGAGACGCTAAGAGGAATTGGCAACTATGATTTAGAAAACGTCGAGGTTATAAAAAAGATACGCGACAAGTTTAAAGTTAAAATCAAAACATATACGGAATATTTTTCCAGCTCCACCGATTCTTTGGCTCACGCATATTCACAAAATGCGACCATATGCGAGGCTATGCATTCAATTCTTTCTAAATTCAATGACGAGTTCGTAGAAAGAAAACGTAAATACGGCGTTTGCGATTTCAATGATATAGAAAGATACGCATATAAGCTTTTATGTCAACCAAACGGAGAGCCATCAGCCCTAGCACGTGAAATTGCTGAGGAATACGACGAAATTTATATTGATGAATATCAGGATACCAACTCACTTCAGGATGCGATATTTGCATCAATTTCGAAGCGAAATAGATTTATGGTTGGTGATATCAAGCAAAGCATTTATCGCTTCCGTTCTGCCGAGCCTGAGATATTTTCTCATTATAGAACAGTATTTGAGGATGTAACTAATAAGGATGATGTAGGAACCAATGGAAAAACCATCTTTATGTCAGATAACTATAGATGTGATAAGGGCGTTATTGACCTTACGAATGATGTTTCTGACTATATGTTTTTAAATTCTGACGGAATCCCATATCAAGAAGACGATAAATTAGGTTTTAAAAAGATTTGCGAAGGCGAAAATACCCCACAAAAATCAGAAATTTGTATAATCGACCGTGCTTCATTTTTACCTAGTGAAAATCACGAGACTTTACAAGCTAAATATGTTGCAAAAAGAATTTATAATATGATAGGCACTGAGCGCTTGCCTAATGGCGAAATTATAAAGCCGTGCCATATTGCAATTTTGCTCCGCAAGGGTAAGCATAAGTCGTATTATATTGATGCACTGAATGAGCTGGGAATTAATTCTGAGTATATTGACAATGTTAGATTTTTTGAAAAGCCACACGTGCTTTTACTAATTTCATTATTGAATATTATTGACAATCCATATAATGACACATATCTAGCAGGTGCTTTATGCTCTTCAGTTTTTGGTTTTTCCTTTGACGATTTAC
>JAZNFR010000254.1:0-1876 GCA_045576055.1 Eubacteriales bacterium | reverse complement strand
CCTTGATACCTCTCGCGAAAATGAGGTTATAAAAAAGAATAGCGCTTTGATTCAAGATGATACTATCAAGGAATATTATGTGGAATTTTTGAAAAAGTCAATGGAGATTTCTCGTGCGTATCAATCAAGATTGAATACTGGTATGCGTGTAGCGTATAGTGGCGTTGAGGGTGCTTATGCACATATAGCATCAAAGAGAATGTATAGAGACGCAATATATGTTCCATATAAAGATTTTGCTACTGCTTATAAAGCAGTAGAAAACGGTGAATGTGATGTATGCGTTTTGCCAATCGAAAATAGCTATGCTGGTGACGTTGCAAGCGTAATGGACCTTATGTTTTCTGGAAATCTCTATGTTACACAAGCGCTAGACCTCGAAATTGACCATTGCTTAATCGGCTGCGAGGGAGCAACAAAGGAAGACATAAAAACCGTTGTAAGCCACCCACAAGCCTTGACCCAGTGTGGTGATTACATAAATGAAAAGGGATATGAGCAAATTACATATCAAAACACAGCATTAGCTGCAAAAAGCGTTAAGGAAACAAATGATAAAACACTTGGTGCTATTGCATCGCGCGAAACAGCAGAAATTTTTGGACTTAAGGTTCTTGAAAGCAAGATAAACACAAGCCGAAACAATACAACTAGATTCCTTTCGTTTTCACGCGCAATGAATTTAAATAATGATGATAAAAAGAAAATGAATGAACACTTTATACTCGTTTTCACTGTAAGAAACGAGGCGGGTGCTTTGGCTAAAACAATAGATATTATCGGCGCACATAGATATAATATGAGGAATTTACGTTCTCGCCCTATGAAGGAGCTTCTTTGGAACTATTATTTCTTTGTTGAGGCAGATGGAAATATCAATACACAAAATGGCAAGGATATGATAAGAGAGCTAGGGGCAACATGCGATAGACTCAAGCTTGTTGGAACATATCGCTCATAAGATTTATATAATTAAAATAAAAGGAGGAAAGGGAAATGATTTTACCGCTTAGTCTAAGTGAAAATAGCTACGATATTGTAATCGAACGCGGTGCTTTGAACAAAATCGGTGAATACCTTAATTTAAATAGAAAAGTACTCATCTTGACTGATTCAGGCGTGCCAAGCGAATATAGCAAAGCAGTAGCTAATGCTTCTAAATTGGGATATATTTATACAATCGAATCTGGTGAAGCGTCTAAAAATCTTAATAATTATCAAAAAATCATCTCCTTTATGATAGAAAACTCCTTTACACGCACAGATGCACTTGTTTCCGTTGGTGGTGGCGTTTGTGGCGACCTTGGTGGCTTCGTTGCATCTACATATATGCGTGGCATAGATTTTTATAATGTGCCAACAACCCTACTTTCTCAACTCGATTCCTCAATCGGTGGCAAGGTTGCAATAGATTTTGATGGCGTAAAAAATATAGTTGGCGCATTTTATCAACCGAAAAAGGTTGTAATCGACAGCGACACTTTAAAAACTCTTGATAAAAGACAGCTGATGGCTGGTCTTTGCGAGGGCATCAAGATGGCAGCTACATATGATAGCGACTTATTTGAATTTATTGAAAATTCAAAGGACCTTGAGAGAGATCTTGATAAGATAATTTTAGGTGGCTTGAAAATCAAAAAGGATGTTGTTGAAAAGGACCCAAAGGAAAAGAATTTGCGTAAGGTTCTAAACTTTGGACATACAATAGGACATGCAATAGAAAGTACCTCTGGTCTTGGAGAAATCCTTCATGGCGAGGGTGTTGCACTCGGCATGCTTCCAATGTGTAGTGACAGTGTAAGAGAAAGACTTATAAAGGTTTTAAATAAGTACAATTTACCTACCAAAATAGACACATCAAGCGACATTTTGCTTT
>JAZNFR010000253.1:0-6309 GCA_045576055.1 Eubacteriales bacterium | reverse complement strand
AAAACGGCAACATAGAAGACTTTAACGAGAATCGTGTTGAAGACTTCTTCATTAGAGGAAAGGATATTGAGGAAACTACAAGTAAAACCTACAATATCGATATTCCACTAGTTATTTTAGCTTTAATCCTATTCATCATTGACTTGATCTTTAGAAACTTCGTAATTAAGAAGAAAAAGAAGAAGGTTAAGGAAATGACAGATGAGGAACAGCTCGAATCAATGAGAGGAAGATAATTCTTCTGAAAATAAAAACTCCACGCTTTTGCGTGGAGTTTTTTGTTTAAAAATAGTGAAAAATAGACACAGGGTGAGACTTTTTTATAAAAGCTCGTCGTTATAAACAGCTCGAGAACCGCCAACAAACTTAGGGCGAACACGTGCACAGGTGATACTTGCCTCGCCTATTTTCGAAATGGAAAGTCTAACAGGGACAGCAACCTTTTTTAGATGCATACCGATAAGAGTGGAGCCGATATCGATTCCAGCATCTGCCTTTATTTCCTCAACGACAACTGGGTCGCTAAAGCAGTTATATGCATAAGTCGCAAGTGAGCCACCTGCATTTCTTTGAGGAACAACATTTACCTCCTCACAATAGGATGGCATACACTCTCTTTCAATAACAATTGCGCGATTTAGATGCTCACAGCATTGGAATGCTGGATATATTCTTTTTTGGACCAAAACATAGACAATTGCATCGTATAATTCAGATGCTATGTCCTCGCTTCCACTTGTTCCAATTTTATTACCAAGCACCTCACTGGTTGAACAGCCGATAACCAAAATATCGCCCGCCTTTAGCTTTGCTGCTTCGCATAATTCCTTTATAGCTTGAGTGCATTCTTCTCTTACGTTCATAATCTCATCCTTTTAGCTCGTGTTTTAAAATATTCTACCATTTATATGTAAAAAAGTCAACATTTTTGTCCTTGTTCAAGATTTGTTCACAAATATAGTATATACTATATACGATAAAAATTAAAAGGAGATATAAAAATGGCAAAAATCCTTAATAAATTACAAAATCCTATTGGTGTTGAGGGCCCTGTTCTTACTATTGTTATGGACGGCGTTGGCTTAGCTCCTGATACAGTGGCAAATGCAGTAAGCCAAGCATACACACCTACACTTGATATGATTATGTCAAAGTATCCTTGCGTAAAGCTAAAGGCTCACGGTACAGCTGTTGGTCTTCCTACTGATGACGATATGGGCAACTCTGAGGTTGGTCATAACGCGCTTGGCTCAGGACAAGTTTTTGCTCAAGGTGCAAAGCTTGTATCAGAGTCAATTGAAAATGGCAAAATGTTTGCTTCAAGCACATGGCAAAATATAGTTGCTAACGTAAAAAATAATGAATCAACACTTCACTTTATCGGTCTTTTTTCAGATGGTAATGTTCACTCACATATTGACCATCTAAAGGCTATGATTGATCGTGCGAAGGTGGAAAATGTTAAAAAGGTAAGACTTCATATCCTTATTGACGGACGTGACGTTGGCGAAACAAGCGCACTTGAGTACATCCTCCCATTCGAAGAGTATCTTGATACACTTCGCACACCTGATTTTGATATTATGATTGCGTCTGGTGGCGGAAGAATGGTTATCACAATGGACAGATATGAGGCTAACTGGCAAATGGTTGAGCTTGGCTGGAAGACTCATGTTTTAGGCGAGGGCAGACAATTCTGCTGTGCTAAAAAGGCAGTTGAAACATATAGAGAAGAGTATAAGGTTATCGACCAAGACCTCCCACCTTTCGTTATTGCAAAGGATGGGGTGCCTGTTGGTACAATCAACGATGGCGATAGCGTAATCTTCTACAACTTTAGAGGCGACCGTGCTATTGAAATTTCAAAGGCATTTGATGACAAGGAATTTACAAAGTTTGATAGAGTTCGCTATCCAAACGTAGTATATGCAGGTATGCTTGAATACGACGGCGACCTTCATATTCCTTCAAACTATCTAGTAAACCCACCTGAAATTACAAACACAATGGGCGAATATCTTGCAGATAGTGGCGTTTCTCAGCTCGCAATTTCAGAAACACAAAAGTACGGCCACGTTACCTATTTCTGGAATGGAAATAAGAGCGGTAAATTTAGCGACGCACTTGAAACATATATTGAGGTTCCATCTGACGTTGTTCCATTCGAGCAAAGACCTTGGATGAAATGCGCTGAAATTACCGATAAGCTTATCGAGTGCCTCGAAAGTGGCAAGTATGCAACTCTTCGTGTAAACTTCCCAAATGGTGATATGGTTGGACACACAGGCAACATCTTGGCAACAAGATGCTCAATGGAGGCGCTTGACCTTCAGCTCAAGAGAATACTTGATGTTGTTGATAGATTAAAGGGCGTTGCACTTATCACAGCTGACCACGGCAATGCTGACGAAATGTATGAGCTTGATAAGAAGGGCGCACCAAAGCAAAACAAAGATGGCTCATATAAGGCGAAAACAAGCCACACTCTAAATCCTGTACCATTTATCATTTATGATAATTACTATAGCGATAAATATACAGTAAAGAGCGACAAGGGAGAGTTTGGTCTTTCAAATGTAGCTGCAACATGCGTTAACTTCCTTGGCTATGAAGCACCAAGCATGTGGGATGCTTCTGTAATCGAAGTAAAATAATAAAAAGCAAAGGGCTGGTTATTCAGCCCTTTTCTAACCTATAAGCGCAAAGAAGGGAGCACCCAATGAAGGTTTATTATGAGGATAAAAGCATAATTGTTTGCGAAAAACCATACGGCGTATCATCTCAAGACGGGAGTGGCGAAAGCATGATAAAGTTGTTAAAATCGCACACAGGGTGCGACGTTTTTTGTGTACATAGGCTTGATATTCAAACAACGGGTGTTATGGTTTATGCTAAAAACAAGCAAAGCGCGGCAAGTCTTTCAAAGGAAATAACAGAGGGTGGGCTGATTAAAAAATATTTAGCCGTATGTCATGGTGCTTGCGAAGAATTAGGCACGATGCAGGACTTGCTTTTCCATAATAGAATTAAAAATAAGACCTTTGTGGTTGACACAAAACGAAAAGGAGCAAAGGATGCATCGCTTAGCTATAAAACTCTGAAAACCACAGAGGTAAGTGATAAAGCGCTATCGCTTGTTGAAATTCTTTTACACACCGGAAGAACGCACCAAATCAGAGTGCAATTCGCTTCACGTGGACATTCACTTTATGGTGATGGAAAATATGGCGCAAGGGATAACGATAAGATTGCACTTCATTCCTACAAAATAGAGTTTAGTCACCCAGCGACTAAAGAAAGGCTATCTTTTGAGTCGAAGCCGAGTGGTGGAATATGGGACACTTTTAGCGAATAAGCGTCAATGCTAAAATTTTGCAAACCAAAAATCCAATTATAAAACAAACAGGAAAAGTGATAACGGAGGTTAATAAAATCTCCGTTATTATTTTTTTATTAATTCCGCCTTTTGTTGCTATACTCGCACCGACAAGTGACATGCTTTTTACATTTCCAGAGCTTATTGGCATTCCTAAAATTGAACAAATGAAAAGAGAACAAAATGATGCCAAATCGGAAGAAAAAGCTAGGGGAGTGTCGCATTTTTCGATGGATTTTGATAGAGATTTAATTATTCGCTTTCCACCAAGCAGGGTACCAGCCGCTATTACAACTGACACAAGCAAAGTTAAGCCCAGTGGTGATTTTTGTGAGCTAGTGCCAAACAAAATAAGCATAATTGCAATAAACTTTTGTCCGTCTTGCCCACCGTGCATGAAAGAGAGGGCGCCCGAAGACATTATTAACAATTTTTTGTACGGCAGATTTCTTTTCTTTAATGCCTTTGCAACAAAAAACGAGAGGAAAAATGCAAGAACGCAAGAAATAATCATGAAAGCTAGAATTTTCAAAAAGCCTATCAAAGCATTAGCACTCTTTATGCCAAAAGCAAATGATGCACCAGCTAACGATGCCAAAAGTGCGTGGCTTTCGCTTGATGGCATTCCGAAAATCCAAGCAGCTATTCCAAAAAGAACAACTGTAAAAAAGCAAGAAAAACATGCGATTTTTGATGAATTTTCATTTTCGAAGCTCGTAAGAGACAAAACGTTCTTTGTTACTGCATTCCCAAAAAGAGAAAATATAAGCACCCCAAAAAAGTTAAAAACTGCAGATAAAGCAACACCCTGCCAAAACTTGAGTGTCCCTGAAGAAACAACGGAAAAAACCGAGCTTGGCGCATCAGTCCAGCCGTTGACGAAGATAACCAAGATCGATAAAAAAATTGTCAAAATGCTCAAAACAGCAATCGCACTCATAGAGATCGCCCTCCTTTGTTGATTGAAATAGCAAAATTGCCACCTTAACATAAGATATATTTGAATGGAGGTTTTATTATGATACTTGAAAAGGAATATTTAAGAGACCGAGCAGTTATGTATGCAGAGAAATATGCTCTTGTAAGAAATCCACTTTTTTATACCTTTGAAGGGGTAGGTGGCAACTGTACTAACTTTGTTTCACAGTGCGTTTTGGCTGGTAGCTGTACTATGAATTATACGCCAATTTACGGTTGGTATTATCTATCACTAAATCGCCGAAGCGCCTCTTGGTCGGGGGTTGAATTTTTTTACAACTTTATGACATCGAATACAGATGTTGGACCATTTGGGAGAGAGGTTGATATTTCTCTTGTGGAAATCGGTGACGTTTTACAGCTACAAAATGCAGAAGGAACGTATTACCACACATTGATAGTTAGTAAGATTGAAAATGGTGAAATTTTCATTTGCGCAAATTCAAATGATGCATTAAATCGTCCGCTTTCCAGTTATGAATATAGTGGTATAAGAGCTATCCACATAGAGGGCGTTAGATATGATACACGATATATTATAGATTGCTTTGATTCTCTTTATACGCCAATTCAAGAAAGTGGGCAAGAGGGAGGAGAGTAATAGGAGTTGGCAAAATGAACAAAAAAGTGCGAATTTGGGCTTCACAAAAACGGGCTTTTTTGGTGAAAATCGATAAATTGCACATATCTTTTGAAAAAATGCGCAAATTTTTGTTAAATTAGTATAAACTTTCTTGACAAAAATCCACTTTTGTAGTATTATATAGATGTATAAAATTTTTTATATTTAAAATGTAGCAAATTTCTTGGAGGAAGAAAAATGAAAAAGAGATGGCTTTCGTTGATTGTTTTGGCAATTTGCTTTTGCCTAATAGTACCGATGATTGTTTCTTGCGGATGCTCTAAAGACACCGATACTGATACAACAAGCGGAACGACGGGCAAAAAGGAAAAAGTCGAAATCACCTTGGATCTCAATGGTGGCGAGTACGACGATTGGAATGAGGATTATGAATGGAGCGTTGGTGAAGAGGTAGAGCTTGATGAACCAACCAAAAAAGGTACAAAATTCCTTTACTGGGCAGTAGATGGCGAAGAGGTTGATTTCCCATATGAGCTCGAGGACGACGTTACCTTTGAGGCTATTTGGGAAGACGGCTCCGTTGACGAGGATGATAAAAAACCAGGTGACGAGAGTGATACTGATTCTGATGATGACGAATCAGATACAAACAAGCCTGGCGATTCAAATGAAGACGAGTCGGATACAAACAAGCCTGGCGATTCAAACGAAGACGAATCAGACACAAACAATTCTAACGACACAGAATCTGATACAAACGTAGATGATGGCTCTGACACAGAATCAGACGACAAAACCGATACTGAAACAGAGACAGACGATAAGACTGATACTGAAACAGAGACAGATGATAAGACTGATACCGAGACACAAAAACCAGGCAATGAGCCAGACAAACCAACTGGTGGCGCTGGCACCTTGGATTATATCGCTGCTCCAATCATCAAATATCTCCGTATAGCAGAGCTTGGCGAAAATAGCATTACATTAAAAGTTAATGTTATAGGTGATGTTAAAAATTACGAGTTAAAATTCAGTGATGATTTGCCTATTGCTGCGGCAAGTAAGAAAAATAAAACAATTGCTTATGCTTCAGCGGCGACTGTTGAAAATTTCGAAATCACAGGTGACGGAGAAATTAAGACTATCGTTATTTCTAATATGAAGGCAGATGCTGACAATAAGTACTATTTTGCACTTACTGCATCAAATGATGACTTTACTACTGATTTTATTACAGTTAGAGCTGGTGGTATAGAAATTATCCCACTTGATTACACTAACCCACAACACTTAATGGTTGGTGAAACAAATAGAAACTTAACAGCAATTATTGATGAGCAAACAATTGTTGGTGACCCATTAAGAAAGG
>JAZNFR010000252.1:0-2706 GCA_045576055.1 Eubacteriales bacterium | reverse complement strand
CCTTTTTTTTGTTTTGAATCGAAATTATATAAGATTACAGGAAAAATATAAATTGTATTTACTTTATATTATAAAATATGATATAATTACTATATATAGTTTATTTTCAGTTTACTTTTGATATATATAATGTGTGTGCTAAGGAGGTGGGAAAGGATGATTCGCATTTTAGTCGTTGATGATGACGATAATACAAGAATGTTTTTGCAAGCGGTTTTGGAAAACAACGGATATACCGTCAGCCAAGCTTCAAATGGCAAACGTGCCCTTGAGGTTATGGATAGAGAACACATTGACCTTGTTGTGCTTGACATCATGATGCCGGAAATGGACGGTTACGAGTTTACTAAAATCGTGCGTGAATCACAAAATAATTTGCCAATTCTTATGGTTTCGGCAAAGCAGCTTCCCACTGACAAGCATAAGGGCTTCTTAGTCGGAACAGACGACTATATAACAAAGCCAATCGACGATGAGGAGATGATATACCGTATAAAGGCTCTCCTTCGCCGTGCAAAAATAGCAACAGAGCACAAAATTGAGATAGGCAATGCAATTCTCGACTATGATTCCTTAACTGTAACAAGAGGGGATGAAATACAGGAGCTTCCTCAAAAGGAATTTCTGCTTCTTTATAAGCTGCTCTCATACCCTGGTAAAATCTTCACTCGTATTCAGCTAATGGATGAGATATGGGGTGCAGATAGCGACACCGGTTGGGAAACCGTTACTGTTCACATAGCTCGATTACGTAAAAGATTTGAGGGCTGGGAGGAATTTTCCATTGAGTCCGTCAGAGGGCTTGGCTACAAGGCGGTAAAAAGAGTATGAAAAACAGAGGCTTTAAAAGCTTTAAAAGGTTTAAAAACCAACGTTATTCATTGACGCTTTCCTTGGCGTGGATAGTAGTTACACTGCTTGTAATCGCGTTTTTGTTGGCGGTTCTTACCGCTTGGATACTAATCGAGGCTGGCATAATCTTAGATACTGAATTTTTGGTTGATGCATTCCTTTTGATGCTGATTTTCATTGGTGTTTCAACCATTGTTGCATTCGGACTTGTTATGCTACTCGGTAAATTTCCATTAAAGCCGGTTAACCAGCTTATAAATGAAATGAATAGACTTGCAACAGGCGATTTTGAAGCAAGACTCCATTTTGGGAAGGTTCTTTCAAAGCACAAAACCTTCAAAGAGATTGAGGAAAGCTTTAATGAGCTTGCCGAGGAGCTTGAAAATACAGAAATGCTTCGTTCTGACTTTGTTAATAACTTCTCACACGAGTTTAAAACACCGATTGTTTCAATTGCGGGACTTGCAAAGCTTGTAAATAAGGGTAATTTAAGCGAAGAGCAAAAAAAGGAATACCTAATTGCTATCGAGGAGGAGTCCTTGCGTCTTGCAACAATGGCAACAAACGTTTTGAACCTAACAAAGGTTGAAAATCAAACCATTCTTTCTGATGTTTCAAAATTCAATTTGTCTGAGCAAATAAGGACAAGCGTTTTACTGCTTGAAAACGAGTGGACTAAAAAGGAAATTGAATTAAACCTTGATTTTGACGAGTACGAAATTGAGGCAAATGACGCACTATTAAAGCAGGTGTGGATAAACCTTATTGATAATGCTATTAAGTTTTCGCCCAGTGGTGCAACGGTTAGCGTAGAGATTAAGGCACTTGAAAAAAGATATGCCGTGGCTATTACTAATACAGGCGTTGAAATTCCAAGGGATAAAATAAACAACATATTTAATAAATTCTATCAAACAGATGAGTCCCATGCTTCAAAGGGTAACGGCATAGGTCTTGCAATTGTTAAAAAGATAGTTGATTTGCATAACGGAAAAATAAACGCAGAAAGTGGCGAGGGGCTAACAACCTTTACCGTTTATTTGCCAAAAATGCAGTCTAAAAAAAGAACAAATAAAATATAAAAATATAAAGGGGTAATTATTATGAAAAAGGTTAAAATTTTGGTGGATTCATGCGCTGATTTGACTGGTGAGCTTCTTGAAAAATACAATATAGATTACGCAAAAATGCGTTATACCTATAATGGCGTTGAAAAGGAAGCAAAGCTAACCTGGAGCGAGGACGAAATTCACGAGCTTTATAACGTAATGCGTGATGGCATTCGTGTAACAACAGCACAAGTACCTGCTGACGAATATACAAGACTCTTTGAACAATATACTGCTGAGGGATATGATATTATCTATCTTGGCTGCTCATCAAAGCAATCAAGCTCAATCAACACCTCATACGTTGTTGCTGAGCAATTTATGAAGGATAACGAGGGTACAAAAATCATTTGTATCGACTCATTAAACGCTTGCGTTCCTTTTGGTGCACTAGCTATTGAGGCTGCAAAAATGGCACAAGAGGGAACAATGGACGTTGAGGAAATTGCAGAAAAGGTAAAGGCAATGCGCAAAAAGATTAACCAATTCTGCACACTTCACTCATTAAAGACAATGTATAAGGCAGGTCGTGTAAAGGGTGCAACAGCATTCTTTGGCAACCTTCTCGGTGTTAAGCCAATTATTATTTCAGATGCTGATGGCGTTCAAACACCACTTAAAAAGGTTAAGGGCAGAAAAACCTCACTTGAGGAGATTGTTAATCTATTAAAGGAAGCAATCGAAAATCCAGAGGAGCAAACAGTATATCTTGCACACGCAGACTGCTCAAAGGAAGAGGTTGAGG
>JAZNFR010000251.1:0-6404 GCA_045576055.1 Eubacteriales bacterium | reverse complement strand
GATATGAAATTAACTGTAGTGTCATAATCTGCAAAATATCCAGGCATTTCCTTTATTTCTTTTTTGACTCTTGCCTCCATAGATGGATCTTCAACTACAACATAGCATTCTCTAGTATGTTTTTGTCTTGTTGTAAGTGTTGGGTTTTCGCCATTTCTTACCGCCTTGAGTGCTTTTTCAACTGGAACTGTATATTGCTTTGCGTTTTTTACGCCCTCTATTCTGCGAATAGCGTCAGAATGTCCTTGGCTAACGCCCTTGCCCCAGAAGGTATAGTCGCTTCCATCAACCAAAATGCAATTTGCCATCAAACGATTTAGAGAGAACATACCAGGGTCCCAGCCAACTGAAATCAAGCCAACCTTGCCGCCCTCCTTGGATGCGCTGTCTACGTTCGCAAAATGCTCTGGAATTTTTGCGTGGGTGTCAAAGCTGTCAACCACGTTAAAGTATTTTGCAAGGAATGGCGTTTGCTTTGGTAAATCAGTTGCACTACCACCGCAAAGTACCATAACATCTATTTCGTTTGTCATTTTCAAAGCATCGTCAACATGGTAAACTGCGACACTGGGGTCGACTAATTTAACATTTTTAGGGTCACGACGTGTGAAAACAGCAACGAGCCTCATATCCTCGTTTTGTTTTATTGCAAGCTCAACGCCTCTGCCTAAATTTCCATATCCATAAATACCTATTCTTATCACAAAATCACCTCTTGATAAAAATTTATTTAATTGTAACATAGACTTGTCTTTTTTTCAATATTTCATCGAAATTTTTTTGAAAAATTCACACATATTTAAATAGAATTTTATTGACAATATTACTATAAAATGATATACTGTACTCAAGAGCACCTTTTAATATGATTCTCATATTAAGGCTGCTTATATTTTTCTCGCACAGCGAGGCACAGGAGGTAAAAAATATGTCAGATGCATGGAATGGCTTTGTTAGCGGCGTTTGGGAAAAAGAGATAAACGTGCGCGATTTCATACAACAAAACTACACACCTTATTTAGGCGATAGCAGTTTTTTGTGTGGACCTACTGACAACACTATTGCTCTTTGGAATCAAATTAAAGAGCTAAAAAGACAAGAAATTGAAAACGGCGGAGTCCTTGATATGGACACTTCCGTTGTTTCAACCATCACATCACACGATGCTGGGTATATTGACAAGGATAAGGAAAAAATTGTCGGCTTGCAAACCGAAAAACCCCTAAAGCGCCCTCTACACACCTATGGTGGTATTAGAATGAGCGTTAAGGCTTGTCGTGACCACGGATACGAAATTGACCCCGAGGTTGTTAACAACTTTACCGAGCACAGAAAAACTCACAACGCAGGCGTGTTTGATGCTTACACACCCGAGATGAGACGTTGCCGTTCAAACCACATAATCACAGGCTTGCCTGATGCTTATGGTAGAGGAAGAATCATCGGCGACTATCGTCGTGTTGCACTTTACGGTGTGGACAAGCTTATCGAATCTAAGCTTGAGCAAAAGGAATCCACCATTACTGTAATGTATTCCGAGGTTATAAGAGAGCGTGAGGAGCTTTCTGAGCAAATCCGCGCACTTGGAATGTTAAAGGAATTGGCAGCTAAATACGGCTGTGATATTTCGAAGCCTGCAACCACATTAAAGGAAGCAACTCAAGCGCTTTACTTTGGCTATTTAGCTGCTGTTAAGGAGCAAAATGGTGCAGCAATGAGCTTGGGTAGAACATCTACCTTCCTTGATATTTATGCAGAAAGAGATATCAAAAACGGAGTTATCACCGAAAAAGAGGCACAAGAAATTGTTGACCACTTTATTATGAAGCTTCGTATGGTTTGCTTCGCAAGAACTCCAAAATATAACTCAATTTTTGCCGGCGACCCAACTTGGGTTACCGAGTCCTTGGCTGGCATGGGCACTGACGGACGTCCTCTTGTTACTAAGATGAGCTTTAGATATCTAAATACTCTTAATAACTTAGGTGCAGCACCAGAACCAAACCTTACTGTTCTTTGGTCAAGTCAGCTCCCACAAAACTTTAAAAAATACTGTTCGGAAATGTCAATCGTTCACCACGCAATTCAGTATGAAAATGACGATTTGATGCGCCCACTTCACGGTGATGACTACGGCATTGCTTGTTGCGTTTCTTCAATGAAAATAGGTAAAGAAATGCAATTCTTCGGTGCAAGAGCTAACCTTGCAAAATGCTTACTTTATGCTATAAACGGTGGTCTTGACGAGCTTTCCGGCGAACAGGTTGGTCCAAAATATAGCCCTGTTGAAGGCGAATATCTCGACTACGACGATGTTATGACCAAATATAAGGCTATGATGAACTGGCTCGCTGGCGTTTATGTTAACGCGCTTAACATCATTCACTATATGCACGACAAGTATTCTTATGAAAGACTTCAAATGGCGCTCCACGACAAAAATGTTCGCCGTTGGTTTGCCACAGGTATTGCAGGATTTTCTGTTGTTGCAGACTCACTTTCAGCTATTAAATATGCAAAGGTTAAGGTTGTAAGGGATGAGCGTGGCATAGTTACTGACTATATCGTTGAGGGCGATTTCCCTAAATTCGGCAACGATGATGATAGAGTTGACGATATTGCAAAAGAGGTTTTACACGAGTTTATTAAGTATCTCCGTCAAAACCACACATATCGCGATGGTATTATTACAACATCTATTCTAACCATCACCTCTAATGTTTCTTACGGCAAAAACACAGGTGCAACACCTGACGGACGTAAGGCTGGTGAGGCTTTTGCTCCTGGTGCTAACCCAATGCACTCAAGAGATGAAAATGGCGCGGTAGCATCCCTTGCCTCTGTTGCCAAGATTCCATTTATGGATTCACAAGACGGTATTTCTAACACATTTACAATTGTGCCATCAGCACTTGGAAAGACAGAAAAGGAAAGAATTGACAATCTTATCGCGCTTCTTGACGGATACACAGGAAAGGGTGGCTTCCACCTCAATGTAAACGTGTTTGACAAGGAGCTTCTATTGGATGCGCAAAAGCACCCAGAGCTTTATCCACAGCTCACTATTCGTGTTTCCGGCTATGCCGTTAACTTTATCAAGCTCACAAAGGAACAGCAGGATGAGGTTATCTCAAGAACCTTCCATTCTCGCATCTAATTATGACCGGATACGTACACTCATTTGAATCCTTTGGTACAGTTGATGGACCAGGGGTCAGATTTGTTGTTTTTTTACAAGGTTGTCCTATGCGTTGTCTTTACTGCCACAACCCAGATACATGGAGTGGCGGTGGGACACCTTATACAGCAAGGGCCGTCCTTGAAAAAATGACAAGAAACCTTGCCTTTTATAAAACCGGTGGTCTTACTGTCAGTGGTGGTGAGCCTCTTTTACAAATTGATTTTTTAATTGAGCTTTTCACATTGGCAAAGAAAAAAGGCATACATACATGTCTTGATACCTCTGGTGCTACCTTTGATGGTGGGAACAAGGAGCTTCTTCATAAATTTGATAATCTTTTGAAGGTTTGCGACCTTGTTATGCTTGATATTAAGCATATAAACGAAAGGCAGCACGTAAAGCTGACAGGACATTCCGGCAAAAATATCCTTGATTTTGCCTATTATTTAAATATGAAGAATGTACCTATGCGTGTGCGACACGTTATTATACCTGACTACACGTATAAGACAGAATATTTGCGTTCTCTTGGTAAATTTTTGAAGAACCTTTCAAACATCGAACGAATTGAGATTTTGCCATTCCACAAGCTTGGCGAGCATAAATACGAGAGCTTAGGCTACGATTATAAATTAGCCGAAACCCCCGCCCTTGATGACGAGGATGCAAGAAACGCTTATGAAATAATTAAAAGCGCTATGTAATTTAGCGCTTTTGCTCATTATTTTTTAAAAAATTTTTTAATAAATATTGCACTTAAAAAACTTTTGTGCTATAATTTTTTTATTCTTTTTATTCGGAGGAATTTTCCTATGTCAAACGTACGTCCAGATTCAATGGCTCGTATCACAACCAAAGCACTTGCTGACAAATTTATTGACGAGCAGGTTAAAGAAATCAGAAATCAAGTAGGCGACGGCAAGGTGCTTCTTGCTCTTTCCGGTGGAGTTGACTCCAGCGTTGTTGCTGCACTTTTAATAAAGGCTATTGGCAAGCAGCTTGTTTGCGTACACGTTAACCACGGCCTTATGCGTAAGGGTGAAAGCGAAAACGTTATTGAGGTATTCAGAAACGGTCTTGACGCTAACCTTGTTTATGTTGACGCTACAGACAGATTCCTTGGCAAGCTTGCAGGTGTTGATGCACCCGAAGCAAAGAGAAAGATTATTGGCGGAGAGTTTATCCGTGTATTTGAAGAGGAAGCAAGAAAGCTTGACGATATTAAGTTCTTAGCTCAAGGCACTATCTATCCTGATATTCTTGAAAGCATTAAGCAAGCCGAGGGCAAAAAGGCAGTTAAATCTCACCACAATGTTGGTGGCTTGCCTGACGACCTTCAATTCGAGCTTGTTGAACCAATCAAGCTTTTATTCAAGGACGAGGTAAGAGTTGTTGGCGAGGCTTTAGGTCTTCCACACGCTATGGTTTATCGTCAGCCATTCCCAGGTCCTGGCCTTGGGGTTAGATGCCTTGGCGCTATCACAAGAGATAGACTTAACGCACTTCGCGAGGCTGATGCAATTCTTCGCGAGGAATTTGATATAAATGGCTTGGCTGAAAAGGTATGGCAATACTTTGTTGTTGTGCCAGATATGAAGAGCGTTGGCGTTAAGGACGAAAGCCGTTACGAGGGATGGCCTGCAATCATCCGTGCAGTTAACACAACTGACGCAATGAGCGCAACAATCGAGGAAATCCCATATGCAATTTTGCATAAAATCACAGCTCGTATAACAAGCGAGGTTGAGGGCATTAACCGTGTTCTCTACGATTTAACACCAAAGCCAACAGGCACAATTGAATGGGAATAATATGAACTTAAAAGCCTTGCAAGCGCAAGGCTTTTTATTAAGAAAACCGCAGACTAAGTCTGCGGTTTATTTTATATTTCCACCTCTAAAACTGCTGCACAATTAGGCCTATCAAGGGTTAGGCTTACACTGTTTTTATTCGCCACCGCCTTGCCGTCGCATTTTGATGGGTAGATTATTTTTACATTTTTGATATCGATATTTAATGGGATTTCAACGGTATCATTTTCTTCGTCCAAGCGCCACGCCGCCATTCTAATTTTGTCATCCATTTTATAAGCCTCGCACATCCATTTTTGTGAATATTTTGGCATTCCAAATGGGTAGAATGGAATTGATTTTGGAATATCTCTTCTTATTTTCTTGTATAGGTTGATAGCCTCCTTTACAAGTGCTTCTTGCTCATCGCTCCACGCTTGAATTTCGCCCGAAAGATGGATTCTTTTAAGAAGTGAGTTAACCATATTTACAACAAATGCGTCATTTGTGTCACTTGACAATGGATAAGACCAAACCGCACCCTGCTCCGGAATAACCGCGGTAGATGCACCGGCTGAAACCTTTACAGTGTTTAGGTAATCCTCTTGGTCGCTAACAGATTGCAAATGACAAACTGAAAGCTGTGCGTAGTCCATACGGAGTCCTCCACTTGAGCAGTTTTCCACAACCAAGCTTGGGTACTTTTCTTTTATAGATTTTAGCCAGTCAAGATAAGCTAGATTGTGGCCCAAAAGACCATCACCTAAGCTATCAGAGTTATACTCTGTACCTCTGCCCGCCTCTATATTATAGTCAAATTTAAAGTATCCAATTCCATAGTCGCGTATTAGCCTATCAACCACACCCGTGATGAAATTTCTTACTTCCTCATTTCTAAAATCAAGCTGATATCTGCCGTGGTCTATAACTCTTTTGCCGTGGCGCATAAAGAACCAGCTGTCTGGCAAGGTCTTTGCGAGTGGGCAGTTAATTCCCATAACCTCGGGCTCAAGCCAAACACCAGGTATCATTCCCTTTTCGTGGATTTTGTCAAAAAGACTTTTAAGTCCGCTCGGGAAACGCCAGCTCGACGGCATCCACTCACCAACGGAATCCCACCAAGTGCCATCTGCATACCAACCAGCATCAACACAGTAATATTCTGCACCGATTTTAGAGGCGCGTTCGATAATTGGAAGTGATTTTTCCTCTGTTGTGTCCCCCATTAGACAGTTCATATAGTCGTTGAAAATCACAGGAAGATACTCATTTTCCTTATTGTTTGTTACAATAGTTCTACGATATTTTGTCATCTCACCAAGTGTTTCATTAAAGTCAGTGCCGAAGGCAACTGCAACCTTTACGGTTTCGAAGCTGTCACCTGGGTTTAAGGATTTATACCAGTCGTTTTCTTGGTCATTTGGGCCGCTCAC
>JAZNFR010000250.1:0-6802 GCA_045576055.1 Eubacteriales bacterium | reverse complement strand
GTATAATGTGATTGTGCCAGGAATGTATACGTTTTTAAGGTTTGCACAAGCTGTAAATGCCTCGTTGCCAAGAGTTTTAAGGTTTGCACCCAAGTAAATATTTGTCATACCAACGTCAGCAAATGCGTATGAATCTTGTATTGTTTCAACCGTGTTTGGAAGAATGATAGTTTCAGGCTTCCATTGTGATTGTCCGCGGAACATTGAAGAAACTATTGTTGTGATTTTAGTGTTTTCAAGACCTGTTACACTCTTGAGCTTGTAGTCATTTGTAATTTTTGATTGACCCCAAACATTAAAGGTGCTGTTTCCATTTATTGTAGTCAATGTGGTTGGTAATGATAGATTTGTAACACCTGCTGCACAAAACGCACAGTTGCCAAGAGTTGTAACGCCCTCAGGAATATAAACATTGCCAATAGTGTAGCAACGTTCAAAAGCAGCTGTACCAATTACTGCATTTTCGCCTGCTTTTCCACGGAATTCAAGAGATGTGATTTTTGTACAATCTTGAAATGCGTACTCGCCAATAAGTGTAAATCCTGCAGGAATTGATACACTTGTCAAGCTTTCGCACTTTTTGAATGCATTCTTGCTTATAATCGTAACATCATCCGGAATATAAACAGATGTTATAGCTATAGTGGAGAAAGCACCTTCACCAATTGAATTTACTGAGCTAGGTAACTTTAGATCTCCTGTCAAGCCTGTTTTTTCAAAAACATATACTCCTATTGTCTCAAGTTGGCTGTTTTCAGCAAATGTAATAGATGTAAGAGTAGTAAGGGATTGGAACGCCTTCTCTTCAATTCTAGTTACTGCTGCTGGAATATTAATGGAAGTAATTTTTGTTCCAATAAACGCTTTGCTTCCTATATAAGTAGCAGTTTCAGGAACAACAACATTTGCAAGGCTTGAGCAACCACTAAACATACCACCAGAGATGCATTTTGCTTTTTCCATGCTTATGGTTGTAAGGCTTGTGCAACCCAAGAACATATTAGCTTCAACTGTAATTTCGCCTAAAAGTGTTGCTTCTTGTAGTGATGTACAGCCATTAAACAAGTTGTGCTCTACATATGTAAGACTCTCAGGTAAAGTTACCTCTAAAAGTGATGTGCACTGAGCGAAAGCTTGGTTCTTTATTTTTTTAGTGCTACCAAAATCGATATATTGAAGTGATTTCCATCCCTTGCAGAATTCACTACCGATTTCGTTAGCTCCACTTTCTTGATTAGGAAATTTAATTTCTGTTACATTAGCATAATCAGAGGAGGAGCCTTTACCTAATACACCAATATAGGTTACGCTAACACCGTGAGCTTTTGCATTTGACATATCGATTTTTACAATCTTTGTTTTGTCAACAGTTTCAGTTTGGTTTAGCTTAGAATAAATTGTCTCCGAAAGACGAAGCTCTGGGTTGTTCTTATTGTTGTAAAGATAAACTGGAATATATTCAGTTTCACCCTCAAGCAACACCTTGAACTCAACGTACTGTGTCATATCTGCTGGTTCTTCGGTTTCCTCAGCGCTTATGCCGATTGCGAGAAAGCAAGCAAATACAAGTACAAGGACAAGTGCTAGTAAAATCTTCTTTTTCATAATTTTCTCCTTAAATAATAAATATTTGTACATAATAATTTTATCACAAAATTCTTGAAATGTAAACAAAAAAATGCAACCGACCAATTTTTTGGCAGGTTGCACAATTTTTGAGCTGTTTTGAAAATTTTAAGTATTCGATTTTTGCGTATTTTACACAAAACACGCATATCAACGAACAAATTTTATTGGCTAAATTATTTTAAATTTTCGCCTATCCATTTTAGCTGACTTGCAGTTTTTGGTGCGATATAGCCCTCTTGATATAGGGCAGCATTGTAGGCGAATACGCCACCGCCTTCTCTTACCTTTTTTATGTAGTCAAGCACCTCTTCGTTTGTATAGCGTGGGGTTGGCTCACCCTCTTTTTCGTGCACCCAGTAGTCGTCCATCCAGCAAAGGGAAAACCACTGTAGCCCACCCTCGCCCGAGAAACGTCCGTTTGGATATCTTGTTATGTAGTTTTCTTCACCAGCTTGGTAATCGGAATTTTCCTTGCCCCAGTCGCAGTCCCACTCCTCAATTCCCTTGAAGTTGAATGCGACTATTGAGTCGGGGTTTCCTGTGCGAAGTGCTTTTGCATAGCGCTTAAAATCATAGCTTGTGCCATAACCGGTGCAAAGCCCCTCTACATAACAGCAGTCAATCCACCAGCCGTGAATCTTTTTGCCATATTTTTTAGAAATTGCCTCAGCGATATTATAGCAATATTCTGCGTGTGCTTCCCTATTTGTATAGGTATATGTAGCCTCTTGCCAAGGCTTATCCGTACAGCCATCACCATTAAAATAAAGCATAAGCTTTATGCCGTGTGGCTCAAGAGCATCGGCAAGCTCGGAAATTAAATCTCTTTTTGATGTATGACCATCAACGATAGCATCAAGCTCAGGTAGTGAAAATGGCAAATGCATTTCTGAATGTGATGCTGTAAAAAACACGAATTTTGCCCCACTGTCAACAATTTGAGAAACAAGCTTTTCAAGCTGAAAGTCCTCTACCGCTTGATGGTATTCTTTTTTCTCGCCATTTTCGGGCAAGGTTGCTGTTGTCCAATGAAAGAACAAGCCAAAGCCCGCCTCATAAAACCAATCTGTTCTTTTTTTCATAATTTTCCCTTTTATAAAAGCCCCTCAAAAAGGGGCGAATTTCATATTTAAGCCCACCGTGCCGTGTAAAGCAACCATTTGAACCTTGTTCTAAACAAGGTGGTGTCCGCATAATGTTTTTGTTGCTTCCAACATCCGCTTATCCCTCGTCCGACCATAGTCTCATTAAGAGGAGGGGGCGGGAGGCCTGCATCCCAACATTGGATATAAGACTCCTTTTAATAAGTGTAGCTCGAATACATCGCTCTATCACGCACACAGCAGGTTTTAACCATTTTTTAGTTTGTGTCAAAGACGTAAAATTTATTCTTTATCGTGGTCGATAATGTTGATTTTCGCATCAAAGATTGGGCAAACCCTTTCAAGCTCATCCCCTTCGACGGGAACATACATATCCTCTTTTTTGCCTGACTTGATTTTTTTAAGGACGTAATATTCAGTTGGGGTAACTGCAACATAGGTGTTGCCATTTATTTCACATTCCGCAACGAGCTCATATACACTTTCGCTACCATCCTCGTTTTCAAATGTTAAAAAATTCTTATTGCTTGCCATATTATCCGTCCTTTCTTTTGTAATCTTATTTTATCACAAAACTAGACACGTGTCAACAGATTTAATATGCTTTTTACCTCTTTATAAAATTTACAAAGGATTGACAAACGAGCTGTTGATTTGATTTTGTTATTATGCTATAATTACTGTGTATGATATACTGATACAATAGGAGGCTTTATGGAATCACTTATTTATATTGTCGAGGATGACGAGGGCGTTTGTGAAGTTTATGAGGGTGCATTTGAGGACTCTTATAAAACTATGTTTTTTGAAAACGGCAGTGATTTTTTAGCTGAGTTTTCACACAAAAGACCTGACCTTGTAATTCTAGACATTATGCTTCCCGACATGGACGGATACACCATTCTTTCAAAGATTCGTCAGATTGATGAGCGTGTGCCTGTAATTATTGTTAGTGCAAAAAGCGATGAAATAAGCTTTGTTAAGGGGCTTAACAAGGGTGCTGACGACTATATGGCAAAGCCCTTTTCAATAATGGAGCTTCTAGCAAGAGTTAAAACCAACCTAAGACGTGCTAACCTATATATAACTAAGGCTGACGGATTTAATGTTGACAACAATGTTTATAAAATATTTTTTGAGGGCAAGGACCTTGGTCTTACAATGAAGGAATTTTTGCTTTTAAAGCTACTTATTAGCAAAGCAGGAATCACTATTGAACGTGAGGAGCTTTTCCGCGAGGTTTGGGGAGAAAGCTACATTGGTGAGACTAGAACTATTGATATGCATATTGCCTCCCTGCGCGAAAAAATTAAGCAGGTTGGCGGAGAGGATAACATCGTAACCGTGCGTGGCATTGGTTACCGTTATGAAAATAAATGAAAAGAAAAATATTTCTAAGGTTCTTTGCAGTAACCTTGGCATCAACTCTTCTTATGTTTATTTTTGGTTTTTTGGCGATTAAATTAAATGCTGAAAAAATGATGACAGAAAGATTGGTTGAAGAAACAAAAATTGTTGCTCTGCTCTTAAACGACGAGGGCGAATTTGACGAATTTAAGGTTTACGAGGGCAACGACAAATTTCGTGTTACTATTTTTGACACAAGCGGTAATGTGCTTTTAGAAAGCGACACTCGAGCTGAGCTTGAAAACCACTTGGACCGTGAGGAAATTCAAAGCGCTTTAAATGACAAGTCAGAAACTGTCAAAAGATATTCCGAAACCTTTAATTGCGAAATGACATATTACGCTATGAAGGTTCAGCTTGACAGCGGCGAAACTGTAATTTTAAGACTTGCTATTAGGAGCAGTGAAATTTCTTCATATTTGACTCTTATTTTGCCACTTCTTATAGTTGTTTTATTTATTGCACTTGTTCTTTCTATTATTATTTCACACTTTTTGTCCCTTGGTATTTCCGAAAGAATTGTCAAGGTTGGAAACAGCCTAAAGAGCTTAAACAAGGGCGAATATGTGCCTATTGAGGCGAAAGCGAGTGAGCCTGAATTTTATTCAGTGCTATGCGAAATTAATGAGCTTAATGAAAGCACACACGCACACATAAGAGAAATTGAGCGTGAGCACAAGAAGCTAAATAAGCTTCTTGAAAACATATCTCAAGGAATTATTGCTATAACCAGTAGTGGCGAGGTTGTCTTTGCAAACAAAAGCGCTACAACCATTTTGGGTACACCCTTTAAGGCTGGAAAGAGCCTATTAGAGCTTATTAACAACATAGATCTATACAACAAAATTTCCACCCATCTTTCCGAGGACTCCACAATCGAATATAAGCTAGATGACAAATATCTTGCCATAACTATTCACGAGGTGGCGAAGGACGATATTAGAATTTCTTCAATTATAATTATTACCGATATTACAAATGAACGATTAATTGCAAAGCAAAAGAGCGAGTTTTTCGCTAACGCTTCGCACGAATTAAAGACACCTATTACAGTTATGCAAGGACTTTCGGAGCTATTGCTTGGCGAGGAGGAAATAAGCGAGGCTGCTGCTAAGCGAGTTGAAAGAATCCACAAGGAAAGCATAAGATTGAGCTCATTAATTTCCGACATGCTAAAGCTAAGCCGTCTAGAAAGGGGCGATGAGCCAGAGCTATTATCGATAAACGTTAACCTTAACGACACATTTAAAGAGGTTTTTGACGAGCTTGGCGAAAAAATTGCGCAAAAGAATATTTCTTACGAGCTAATAGGAAATGCAACCATCTCAGCTGATCCAAAAAAGATTTACGAGATTGCATCAAACCTTTGTTCCAATGCAGTTAACTATAACAAGGAAAATGGTAGCATTAAGGTTGAGCTTTCCCAAAATGATAATAGTACAGTTATTTCAATTTCCGACACGGGAATTGGAATTGAGAAAAAGCACATCCCTATGCTCTGCCAACGCTTCTATCGAGTTGACAAATCACACTCAAAAAAGACTGGTGGCACGGGTCTTGGCCTCGCTATTGTTAAGCATATTTGCGCTCTTTATAACGCAACACTTGAAATCGAAAGTGAGCTTGACATTGGCACAACAATCAAGGTGATTTTTAAAAAATGATTTAAAGCGAGATGCTAGACATCTCGCTTTTCTTTTACATTAATTTTACATAGGCTTTACTGTTCTATGGTATTTAAATTCGACATAAAATGATAAAATCAAATTGTGTTTTGTAATATTAATTTTATACAAAAAGGAGAAAAACATGTTAAAGAAAAAACGAATAGCTTTGTATTCCGGCATAGGAATAGCGGCTGCTCTTTTAATTGCAGTTATTGTTTGTGCCGCTATTTTTGGAATTGACGGAATTGAAAGCTTTATGAACAGTATAGGCTTCTCTGTTCTTACCTTGCTCGGTGGACTTTGCCTATTTATGTTCGGTATGAACGTAATGGGAGAGTCGCTTGAAAGGGCGGCTGGTAACAAGCTTCAAGCCTTGCTTGGAAAATTCACATCAAATAAAATGCTCGGCTTTTTAACAGGTATGGTTGTTACCTCGGTTATTCAATCCTCATCTGCTACCACTGTTATGGTTGTTGGCTTTGTTACCTCGGGTCTTATGACTCTAAGACAAGCAATTCACGTAATAATGGGTGCAAATGTTGGTACAACAATCACTGCTTGGATTTTGTCCCTTGACCAAATCCCAAGTGAGGCAGGCTTTTTGCTGAAGTTTTTCAAGCCTGATACATTTGTTCCTATTCTTGCTCTTGTTGGCTTAGTTCTTTATATGGTTTCCAAATCGAGCAGAAAAAAGGACATTGGTATGGTTTTGCTCGGCTTTGCAACTCTTATGTTTGGTATGACCATCATGTCAGATTCTGCTAACACGCCAGCAATAAACTCTGTTGTAAATAAGGTCTTTGCTTTCTTTGGCGAGGGTACACCTCTTGGCTGGTTTGCGCCAATTGCGGCTGTGGTTGCCGGTGCTGTTTTCACAGCTATTGTTCAGTCCTCCTCTGCATCCGTTGGTATTCTCCAAGCGCTTGCTGCAACTGCAGGCTCTGGAATTACAAACGGCGTTGCCTTACCTATTATTATGGGTCAGAATATCGGTAC
>JAZNFR010000249.1:0-2247 GCA_045576055.1 Eubacteriales bacterium | reverse complement strand
CGCCATCAGATATTGCACGAATAATTCCAAATGGCACATTGTTAACATAACAAACATGTCCGACAGCTGCACCCTCCATCTCACAAGCTATTGCATTGAATTCTGATTTAATAAAATCTTTATCGTTGCTTTCAGCAATGAACTTGTCTCCTGATGCGATTGTACCAATCTTCGTCTTACTGTCTAGCGCTTCACACGCGTTTTTCAAACAATTAACAACATTGTCATTTGCATCTATGTAAACGAGATTAATCCCCGAAATCAAGCCCTTTGGGTCCCCTATTGCGCTTGTATCCATATCGTGTTGAACAACGCTTTTTGCAATAGCGACATCCAAAATTCCAAGCTCTTTTGTTAATGCGCCTGCAACACCAGAATTAATAATAACCTCTGGGTGATATTCCATAATCATTGCTTGTGTGCAAATAGCAGCAAAAACCTTACCAATGCCACACTTTGCAACAACTACTTCTTTTTCCCCGATTTTTCCATTATAAAACTTAATGCCACTAGCTTCCTTGACTGAGATATTGGTCATTGAAGAAACAAGACCATCAACCTCAATATCCATAGCGCCTATAATACCGATAAGCTTACTCATATTTAAAGCTCACCTCTTTTGAATTTAATATATCAAGATAGCGCTTACTTTCAAGCTGAGCGCACTCTAAATTGAGGTTGCGATAGTTACCACATTCCTCTCTTGTATTTCCAAATATTTCACCCTTGTGATTTATTATCTTAGATAAAACATCCTTTACAATTTCCAAAACCTTTTCGTTTGAAAGATCCCTCGTCAAAAGATAAAAGCCAGTTTGACATCCCATAGGACCAAAATATATTACATTTTGACCGATTTCAGAATTTCTTACATAAGTAGCAAACATATGCTCAAGAGAATGGAGCGTAATATTATCAATATAATCGCCCATATTGGGCTTTCTCATCCTCATATCATACGTTGTAATATCATCATCGATGCGAGAAACGTAAATGCCCTCAACTATTTTATCATGATTTACTGAAAAGCTTGCAATTTTTTTTAGTCCCATTATATTACCTACCTAAAAGAAATTTTAAAGTGTTTTCGTACTCTATTTTTAGCTCTTCTGCCTTTTTGGGGTCAATGCTCTTTTTCTTAATAGCTCTTAAAAGAATATTCTTTGGTGTATCCTCTGGATCTATTAATTCAAGCGCATCAACGCGATACCCCTCACCCTCGAGCTTCATAAGCCTTAATGCATCAGTTAACGCATCACACATCTTTTGTCTTAGCATAGAGTGCTTAGAAACAAATTCAAGTGTTTGGCAATTCAAGGTATGATTAAGCTCATGATGGCAGCAAGGTGTTGATAAAATTACGTCCGCCCCGTTTTCGCTTGCTTTGTTTAAAACAATATCCGTTGCAATGTCGCATGCATGAAGAGATATAACAAGATGTGGCTTGTCTACCATTTCATACTTCATAATATCTCCACAAACAAACTGCATTTTATTAAAGCTAAGCCTGTCTGCAACGCTTTGGCAGTATTCAATAACATCTGCCTTTAAATCAACACAAACCATTTTAACATTGATTTTTAAAACGTTTATGAAATAGTGATAAACAGCAAAGCTTAAATAGCTCTTTCCACAACACAAATCGTAAATATTTACATTGTCGCTTGGAAGCTTGTCCTTTATTGCCTCAATATGCTCAATAAATTTGTTAATTTGACGGAATTTAGACTGCATTTTATCGCGCACACGTCCGTTTTCATCGCTTACTCCAAGCTTTTTTAAAAAGTCCTCGTCTCCCGATAAAATATAGTTTTTTTGATTGTTGTTTTCTCTCTTCTTAGCTACTTCAAAGCTATCGATACTCAATTTATTTATAATTTTTTTGTCGCCTATTAAAGACTCTTTACCACTTTTAGAGCGCATGTATTGACTGTCACCAACTGTGGTAATAACATTAATTTGCGAATATTTTTCTAAAATTCGAGAAATTTCATTTTCAAAATTTTCTCTAATATTTGTATGATATGCCTTATTGTCCTTAGAAAAGGTTTCCAGCTGTAAAGCCTCCATACCTGAAATTGAAGCAGGAGACAATACACTTTTTATTTCATCAGTAGCATCAGGCTTTGACAAAACAACCTTTTTAAGTGCTTGTTTAGAAAAAGCAAGTAAAATAAGGCTAGAAAGCTCGTTTCTCAACTCACTTTTAACTGTTTTCATTATTATTTTCCTTTTTGTTCTTTTTAC
>JAZNFR010000248.1:0-2916 GCA_045576055.1 Eubacteriales bacterium | reverse complement strand
GAGGGAATCGAAATGAAAAAAAGACTTGCTTTTGTTTTTATAGCTTTATTTGCACTTTTTGTTTTTTCATCCTGCGGTGAAATAACACCAACGAGCTGTCAGCATCAAAATACCAAGATTGAAAAGGGCTATCGAGCAACCTGTGAAAAAAAGGGGCTAACAGATGGCAAGGTTTGTCTTGATTGTGGTATGGTTTTAAAATTGCAAGAATCAATCAAAAAGAAGGGGCACGAATACGAGCTTGTAAGCTCTACCCCTGCTTGTCAAGAGGACGGCGAGGCTACCTATGAATGTGAAAGCTGTGGTGATGAATACACCGAGAAGCTTCCTGCTGGCACACATATGCTTGAATTTTTAGAATCTATACGCGAAGCTTCATGCGAGGATGCTGGAGCTGAGCTACACAAGTGCAAAAGCTGTGATCACACCGAGGAAATAGAAATTCCTGCTCTTGGGCACCAGTTGGATAGTGGTGTAAAAAACGGTGCTTTTCTTGTAAAATCGTGCTTACGCGATGACTGTGAATACCAAGAATTTGAAGAAATCACTCTAAATACAGACTCAAGCACCGATAGTGAATCAGGCACCGATACTAACAACGATAGCACTATTGATAGCTCTACAAAAACTGACGGTGACGTCGATGTTGATACCGATGATCAAAGCGATTTTGATAGTTCAACAAGCACTGATAGTGATATTGGCTCAGACAATTCATCAGATACTAATTCATCAGATACTGAAGCCGATACTGAATCCAACAATTGTGAGCACGACTGGCAATTTGTATCATCTACTGCAACCTGTGAAAAGGATGGATTGGCTGTTTATGCCTGTTCTATCTGCTACGAAATAAAAAGTGGCAAGGGTGAGGCACTGGGCCACGATATGCAATTTTCACACACAGTAGACCCAACCTGCGCCGAGGGTGGCTATGACCTATACGAATGTTCACGCGAGTGTGGTAAAACCGAAGAAAGAAATCCAACTCCAGTTACAACAGTACACACTTGGGCTATATTAAATGTTGATTTACCAACCTGTGAGGAAAATGGTATAATCACATTTGAATGTTCTGTTTGCTTCACAGAAAAGGACTCCACCTATGAGGAGCTTTCAAACGGCTTACCAGAGGAGCAGGTCTTGGCGGAAACAATCAAGGCGCTGGGGCACGACTTCTCTGTTTATGAAAGCGAAATCCCTGCAACGTGCACCGAATATGGCTATACCACCTATTCCTGCTCTCGCGAGTGTGAAAAGACCGAAACGGTAGTAAACACTAATGTTCCAATAGGGCATTTGTACGAGAACAGCTACCAATGCTCACGATGTGATTACTTTTGCAAAACTCCGAGCGAGGGTCTTACTTTCACGAAAAACACAAGAACTCAAACGTACTACGTTTCGTCAATTAGCACGTGCGAAGATTCCGATGTTGTAATACCTTACACCTACGACGGCACGCCCGTTACAGGAATATCCGAGCGAGCTTTGGCAAACAACAATAAAATGGTAACTCTTACTATCCCATCCTCAGTTACCGAGCTTGAGAAGGGTGCATTGGCTTCATGCACCAACCTAAAATTTGTTGAATACTACGGTGGATGTAACATAACAGCTATGGGCACATCTGTATTTTACAATTGCTCATCACTAAAAACTGCCGAAATTCCTCAAGGAATAAGCGAAATTCCAGCATATGCCTTTCAAAAATGCACCTCTCTTACCGAGGTTGTTATTCACAACGGCATAACAAAAGTCGACACTTACGCATTTGATGGATGCTCAAATCTGCTCTCAGTTACCGTGGGTTCGTCGGTTACTATGATAGGAAGCAAAGCCTTTACGGATTGCAAAATACTTGAAATCTATAATTTCTCACAGCTTACAATCAGCGCTTCAAATACTACATCGCACGGTGGCATCGGAACTAAGGCTCTCGTTATACGCACATCAATCGACACACCGAGCATTTTTGATAAAACGAACGACGGATACATTTTTATGTTCTATAACGGAACAAACTCCCTTGTCGGCTACACGGAAGATAGCGAGGAGCTAAGCCTTCCCGAAAGCTACAAGGGTGGCGCGTATGCAATTTACAGCTATGCGCTATATAATAGTAAGGCAACAAAGCTGACTATTCCAAAGGCGGTAAGTTCAATTGGAAAATACGCATTTGCCGAGTGCTCATATCTTACCGAAATTTATTACAATGCGGGAAATATAGTTGACCTTTCAAACACCTACATTTTTGATAATTCTGGTAAAAGTGGCAACGGAATTTCCCTAACCATCGGAAAAGACGTATCAACCTTGCCAAAATATATTTTCTGCTCTGAAAACACGTCATCTGTATCGAAATTAACAACGGTTAACTTTGAGTCGGGCGGAATTTGTCAAGAGATTGGTGAGGGCGCATTCTACTATTGCATATACCTTAAAAGCATAGAAATTCCCAGCAGCGTTTCGTTGATAGACGATTACGTCTTTGTCGACTGTTCAAGCCTTGAAAGTGTAAAAATAGGCACAGGAGTATCTGAAATCGGCCGATATGCCTTCCAACGATGCTCATCTCTCACTAGCATTGTAATACCCTCAAGCGTTACAAAGTTAGAAGGCTATATCTTTGACAGATGCAACAGCCTTATTGTTTTCTGCGAGGCACAATCACAGCCTACCGAATGGAACAGCTATTGGAGCAATGGCACAACACTGTCTATATATTGGTATGCACCGAACCAGCCATCCACGGCAGGTCAATGTTGGCACTATGTAAACGGAACCCCAACACTGTGGTAATAATTTATAATACAAGGAGGTAGGACAATGTCTTACCTCTTTTATTCTATAGAATTACATTGTTGAATGTTGAAGGTCAAGACCCTGTTTCAGTTGATATCAATTTTGTAACAG
>JAZNFR010000247.1:0-2227 GCA_045576055.1 Eubacteriales bacterium | reverse complement strand
CATCTGACAGGTCAGGGATAAATTGTTTCAGACTGTTATCATACTCCATAAGCTCATTAAAGAGTTTTATCAGCAAATCATTCTTGCGAGTTGTGTTTTTGGGATAGCCTCTTGATATAAGAGCCATATTATTATCAAAGTTTGGTGCAAGTCCCAAAACCTTTCCGTTGCCTGAATCTCTCAAAACACCGTAGTTAAAGGTGTGTCTGTCAGGGTTTGCACAGATTGTATCAAGAAACAACATTCTGATATAATCACCGACTGCATCAGGACAAAGCTTTTTTAGCATTTCAAGTGTTTTGATGTAATCTTCATCGTCACCAAGTAGGCTGTACGCCGGTTCAAAGTTTACAGTAGCATTATCAGTAAAATCCTTTGTTTTTATAACCCCAGTTCCACGCTCGTATTCTGCCATATTAAAGCCGAGTTCTTTTCCTAACCTGTATATAAAAAGCTCAGAAAACATTTCGTCGTGATTAGCTTTTTTATGCATCCACCACTGACCGCTTTTAAGCTTCCAGCACTTTTCAAAGCTTCCAATATTGGTAAGCTCGGGTGTTTTTGATGTTTTACTGTTAGCTACTCTGTTGAAGCTATCATAATTACCTGTCAGAGCAAGGTTAGCAAAATAATCATTATCAAATCTGACATCCGCATAAACCAAATCAGAGTCCAAAGGCTTTATCCAATAATTGTCTGTAATTGTTACTGCATTAACGGATAACACTGTAGAAACATCGTCTTTCTCAGTCAAACGTAATGCTTTTTTCAAAAGCCTTGAGTTTGCTCTGTGACAATCTATTGCTCTTGTTTCAAGCCACTTTATAGCATTTTCTGTTTTGAGCAGATATAAAGGTAATAACTCCTGATTCAGCACTTCAAATTTATTATCCTGCCACTTTGCCACAGCAGTATCTTTTGACATAATATAGAAGTTCATACAAGCACCTCCTTAATCCTTGACATACTCAATGATGTCTGCAAAATTGCAGTCAAGCTCTTTACATATTCTGGCAAGTACAGCCATACTGACTTCCTGGTTTTTAGTAAGCCTTGCAAGTGTCGCAGAAGACATTGATATACGCTTTTTAAGTTCAGTTTTATTCATCTTTTTATCTATTAACAATTTCCAAAGACCATCGTAAGTATAAGCCATAGTTTTCCTCCGTAAACGCAATATAATTCTAAAATATATTATATCAAATACTATCATTATTGTCAAGGAAGTAGGTTTATTATACTAAACTTTTTGTTTAGCACAAAAACGCCTGTAAGTGTTGTTACTTACAGGCGTTTTTGAAAGAAATTTTTAATTCTTACTGCAAAAGCAGAACGTCAGACAAGATTATAACGTTTATCTTTCTGACTAAATTCAGAAAATTCAGCTTTTCTGTGACAAGCTCAAAATCGGTATCAATGTCATAATACGATGTTACAAAAACCGTATCGCCCTCAGATGCTACCGTAGCGATAAATTCCCAGAAAAGATTGTCACCACGACCTGCATAAACCTTATCGATTCCTTCACAGAGATCGAGGAGCAGTTGCTTGTCCTTATGTTCCTTTTCGCTGTTAAATTTGTAAAATAGATATACCATAATTTGCGCTCCTTCCATTTTATTAGTACGTTTCCGTCCTCTCACAACTACTCAGATGCAATAATTGATGATTCGCAACGTTTCTCACGCACTCGTCTGTAATAGCTGCTTTTTGATATGTCGAGGAGATTCCTTGCATGTGTAGCACTTATAACGCCTGATTGTACTTGCTCAAAAACCTTGTCGAAGTCTGGACATTCCTTTGGTTTGCGTCCCTTATACTTGCCCTGTTCCTTAGCAATTACGATTCCCTCTGCTTGCCTTTGTAGTATGTACTCTCTTTCAAGTTCAGCAATAGCTCCAAATACGGTTAAAATAAACTTTCCTGTTGGTGTAGCTGTATCAATATTTTCTTTCTGAGATACAAAACCCACACCTAGAGCTGTAAATTTGTCAATAAGTTCGAGTAAATCTCTCGTGTTTCTTGCCAGTCTTGAAATGCTTTCGACTACAACAGTGTCGCCTTCACGAATAAAGGCAAGCATTTCCCTCAGTGCATCTCTGTCAGTATTCTTGCCTGAACTTTTTTCAACATAAACTTTCTCCACAGATAAGCTTTCAAGCAAAACTTCTTGACGTGCTAAGTTCTGATTTTCCGTAGAAACTCTTGCATAACCAACTCTCATTTT
>JAZNFR010000246.1:0-3259 GCA_045576055.1 Eubacteriales bacterium | reverse complement strand
GAACTTTTATTTGTTTTTGTATTCGTTTTAGCGAACTTATCCATTCTTGTAAAAGAAAAAAGCCACAAAAATGTGGCTCATTCTATTATATTATTTCGTATTCTAAAAGCTCATACTTAAGGTGCGTTCCAATATCAACGCCATCTGGCAAAAGGAACAGGGCAATAAACACCTCGTCACCTGTTTTTTCATCGGTTATCGTGGCATATTCGCCCTCGATTTTAGTAACAATATAATATCTTGTTTCCATTATATTTTACTATATCCGTGGCTATTTACCAAGGCATCTATCTTTTCGCCGTTTTTACACATCGGGCACTCGTGCGATGGGTATGATGCATAGTCAGCTAAATCCTTAGGGTCAAATACGGAGTGAACAGTGTAGCCTGCGCAGCTGTCAACTGTTGCAAAAATGGAAGAAACGCCGGCAACTACTCCACCATAATACTTGATTGCTTCAATTGCAGCGCTTGCAGTATAACCAGTTGTTACTGATGCTGCCAAAACTAAAACGTTTTTACCCTTGATTGTGTGTGCAATATTATCTCTAAAAATAAGCTGGCTTCCTGTTGTATGCTCAGGAGTAACAACATAAATTGTTTGGTGCGCGTTAATGCTGTTAAAATTGCCCTTTGTCAATTCATCTGCTAGGCAAGTACCAACAACCTGCATACCATCAAGACAAAGAATAGTATCAACTATTGTATTTGAATTATAGTATCCAACAAGCTCACGTGCGACTGCCTGTGCCTCGGAAAGACGAGTCTTTTGCATTGCAACGTCAATATAGTAATTAATATGGCTATGGCTTGTAGCGAAATGTCCGCGTGAAACACGCAAGAAAAGATTTTTATTTTTGGTAACAACCTTTATTGAATTATTGTTTGGCATAAAAAACCCCTTTTTCTTTTATTCTATCATACCGTTTCTTTTGTGTCAAGAAAAAATAAAACCGCACAAAAGTGCGGTTTTTATTAATATGGTAAATAAACCCTTTTAACATATGCTAAGCTCTTTTCGTAAAAATCAAGATATGCATCTGTTATTTCTTTCTCGTCTGGCGATTTTATAGCGTATTCTCTTTGCTTGTCATCTAAGGATGTATCTGACAAATTATCATTTACAACAACATACGGTCCGTCATTCTGCTTAGCAACCCATTCGTCCATCTCGATATCAACCTTGATAAAACCCTCATCGATTTCAACTCGATGCTCGTTTACCTCAACAAGATATGAGTCGGGCAAGACAGGAAGCGAGGACAAATTTTTTGCTGTTTTATATGCAATATAGTTCCTTATTAAGCTAATGTCGCCATAGTTTGCAAGAATTAAATTAGTGCTTTATAATTGGATGCCATTCGAATTGTCCGCAGGTTGACATCCAGTTCATTTCGAGGTTATAAAAGCCTCTCATATTCATACATTTACCCTTCGCGTGTGAGTCGTCAAGCATTGCCCAGCCACGAAAGCTGTCAAAGGTTCTTGGTCCTGCCCACCAAACACAGTTTACGCATTGCTTATAATGTGGATCTCTCATTGTTGCCATAATATCACCTCATTTAATTATAGAATTGAATATTCAAATAAAAGCTTTTTATTTTTTTCAACAACCTCTAAAAGCCAAACCTCGTCACTTCCCTCAAAGGAAAAGCCAACATCCTTTGTTTGTTCATCCTTAAACTCAAGTCCGTAGTTATAATATATAGTAGTAATTATTTCGCCATTATCATCTTCGACCTCAAATTTAACGAACAATCCAGAAACAATATCACCTAGGTCTATATTTTCAGAAATTATGTAATTTTCTAATTGATTCTTGGTTTTGTTTTTGCCTAATACTACAATCTCAAATGTGCCCTCTAAATCCCCTGCTAAAGTCTCTGCATGCTCAAGAATTTCGTCCTCATACTCTTCTCCTAGGTCTTCTAGAGTATATGGCTCTTTTTGAGATTGCGTTTCGCTTTCTTCAGATTCACTATTAGTGTGCATATCAAAGCACGCAACCAAAGAAAAGCAAAGTGCCAAAATTAAAAACAAAAAAATGACTTTTTTCATAATACACCCTCTTGTGCGTTTTTTTAATTATACCATATAAAAAAAGCTTTTACAAGAGAAAGTGCGTAAAGCATACACGCAAAAGAAAAAGCAGACACTGGGTCTGCTTTTTTATTTATTCCAGAAACGATTTCTACCTCGCCAAATTCATTTGTTGTTGCAGCGCTTACAAAAACGGCAAACAAGCATATAAAAATGCTTAAAATCACTAGTGTAAAAGTAAATTATTTCGCTTTTCTTTTCCTTGTTTGTTTTATTTATTTCATTTGCGTGGGATAAAAAAATTAATTAAATTCCTTTGGAATTTCTAATAACTCTCCTCCGCGTCTTGCGGATTCAGCTGCGATAATTCCAGGGAGGGAAATTCTAATGCCCATATCGACGTCAATCGGTGGGTCAGTATCGTCAATTATGCACTTAATAAAGTCGCGTATCATTCTAGCATCGACTCCACCGTGGCCATAGACATCTCCTGTGTTTGACAGCTTAACAGGGATTTCAAAATACTTCTCAAAGGTATTTGGAACCTCGTACATTTTTGCAAAGGATGTTGCATCCTCTAGCGGCTTTGTTTTGTCGGTAAGAATCGAGCCTCGTGTTCCATATAATGCAAAGTTGTGGTCGTAGCCAACGTACATACCAAAGCCAATAAATATACGAATTACTGCGCCCTTTGCTGTTTTGAAAATTGCTATTCCGTTTTCATCGCATTTACTATGCTCGTTATACCTTGCAGCATTTGGAACCATACAAGAAACGCTAACTGGATAGTCGTCCATTATGTAAAGCAGCGGACCTAAATTGTGTGTTAAATAAGTTATTGCAGAGTTATATCTGCGCCAATGGTTTTCGGGCTCATATGGTTTTATTTCATCGGGGTGGGTTGCGTGTAAATATTCGGACTCTGCGTATAAAATTTCACCGAATTTTCCATCCTCTCGCATTTTTTTCCAAGCCTCGATAAATGCCCAATAAAAGCAGTTCTCTCCTGCCATATATTTAAGCTTGGGATGTGATTTTACTGCATTGCGAAGGGTTTTTGCCTCTTCTATACTTTCTATTACAGGAATTTCACTTAAAACATGCTTCCCTGCCTCAAGTGCCATTACTGTATGCTTTGTGTGTAGCGGCTTGTCTGTTGCGATATAGACTGCATCTATGTCGCTTTTTAAAAGCTCCTCTATGCTATCAAAGCAGAGTAA
>JAZNFR010000245.1:0-4431 GCA_045576055.1 Eubacteriales bacterium | reverse complement strand
GGCACTTGCTCATAAGCCGAAGGTTTTGATTTTGGACGAGCCAACAGGTGCTCTTGATAGCGCTATGGAAAAAAAGGTAATGGAGCTTGTTTCTTCAATTAACAAAGAGCAAGGTATGACCGTAATACAGGTTACTCACAGTGAAAGAGTAGCTGCCTATGGCAAAAAAATAATAAAAATCAATGATGGAGAGATTGTTGAATGAGACTTTTTTTAAAGCATCTTTCAAGGAGCATAAGAAAAAGACCTCTTCAGCCAATAATTATAGTTGCAACAATTATTTTAACTATTCTATCGATAGTTACTGCATTGGAAATTAAAAGATTAATAAGCGAAGAGCTTCGCTTAGGAGAAAACTCTAGAATCGGCAATGCAGATATTGTTATTTCAGCAACGCCAAACTCGCATTCAACATTTACCACTGAAGAGATAGTTGAAGAAATACTTGGCGAGGGCACAATAGCCGTCGGCTCGTATGAATTTTTGTTTACATATGAAAACGATACGCTTTTAAGCAAGGTGGTCGATTTTTGCAAGGTTGAAGAAATGTTCGATTTTGGCTTCGTAGAATATGAAGAAATTCACGAAGAGGATTTAAAAAACACCATAATTATAACTGAGGATTTTGCAAAAAAGCATTCGCTTTCGATAGGCGAAACTGTTCCGCTTACGCTTTTTGGCGAAAAAAACGAATATAAAATATCAGCAATTTCTGAAAAGCCAATTTTCTATTCTTGCGATGCAATGATTGACATAAGAGGCTTTATGGATATTGTCGCTAAAAGCTCCCCTGTGTTTTCAGTATTAGAACCAGAAACTTTTCTGGTTAATACTATCTTTGTCACAGTAAAAGACGGGGCAAATGTAAGCGAAAGCCTTGAAATTCTCAAAAACGCCCCAGAATTTTATGGCAGTAGTGTTAATACGCTCGGTAGAATGAATGAAAGCAAATTTGTTGTGGCTATTTTGCCAATCATTTTAAACATATGCATCTTTCTGCTTATGGCTTGTGGTGGCAGTATAATTTTCTCTTGCTTCTATGTACTTTCTAAAAAGAGGAAAGAAGAAAACGAAGCGTTTTTACTGTCAGGTGCTAAAAAATCAATGCTTGATTTTATGCAGATCTTTGAGGTTTTAGTATATTGGGTTATTGGTGCACCGATAGGAATATTATTGACGTTTCCAGTATTTTATCTTATGCAAAAATATTTGGGCTTTAAATTTGTTACAATGCATTTGACACCAAAAAGTGCAATAATATCAGTAGGGTTAATGCTTTTAACGTCCATATTTACAGTATCACTTTTTATATTTATTAAAAATAGCAAGAAAAAAGAAAAGAAAGCATCGAAAATTGCGACAAGTATTATTATATCATTGACTTTAGTGTCAGCTTTATTAACACTCATTTCATTTGGAAATTTAAGAATTCCATTTTCGTTTCCTACTGTCGTGCTTGTTCTTGTATGCTTGATTTTTACGGCTTGCCCCGCCTTTTTATATATCGTTTCATTGGCTATACGCATAATAGAAAAAAGGCAACAAAAGGGCAAACAAATAAAAATGGTTTCTCTATACTACGCACTCAAAAATTCCTATAGCGTTAAAGTTTTGCCAAATATGGCACGTCTAATATCCATTTTGTTCTCGGTCGTTACTTGCGCTGCTTTGATTATTGGTGCAACCAATGGGCATATAAAATCAACAGCGAAAATGTTAGAGGGGGATTTCTTAATACTAAACGATAATAAGGAAAACTTTAAGTCCGAGTGTTTAGATGAAATTCATTGTTTTTATAAAAGCTCGTGTCTTTACGATAATGGCTTTTCAACTATGCTTTTGTCTTGCGATAGCAAAGAGGCTTTTTCAAGCAATTGGGACATTGAAAGACTGCCTAAGGGCAAGGAGATTATAATGTCATCAACCGATGCTAAAATGCATAATGTTGGTGTTGGCGACAAAATTACATTGAAAATCGAAGACTGCGCGCCTACCGAGTTTGAAATTATAGATGTTGTAAATATGGGAACGATGGCTATAATTTTTGATAGAGAATACTTTGGATTTTCTAATGTTATGATGATCGCAAATGCAAAGCCGGGCCAAGAGGAAGAAGCTCTTGCTGAAATAACCAGCATAGCAGCCGATGACATGATAGTAGTAACAACAGTAGACGCTTTTCAATCAAGATCGCTTGAAAGGAATACTTGTCTATTAAAATGTGCAACGCTACTTCTTTTGATTATTATTTTCTTCTCAGTTGTTGGATTTATAAACAACCTATATGAAACCAACCGAACAAGAAAGGAAGAATTTGAGCTGTATCACTATGCAGGCTTATCTAAAAAAGGACGGATAAAAATGGTTCTTTGGGAAATCTTTATTATGCTGTTCGTTGGTTGCTTGCTAGGTGTATTAGCCTCACTCGTAATACTACCATCTCTTGAAAGAGCCTTAAACCAAATTCATTTCGAATTGTTTGGATATTTCAGCTATGCATTTAAATAAATTTAAATAAAAAGAAAACCGCGTTGGCGGTTTTCTTTTTTAGCTTATGATATTAACATTATTGCTTTCTAGCCAAAAGTCAAACTGTATAAGCCAAGCAAGAAGCTGGGGCGCACCCATTAGCTGACCAAACCAGGTTTTGTTTGACTCAATTACCTCATTGACCCTTTCAATGTCAAGGCTTTCTTTTAGATAATGTGAGCGGTTATATCTTTCATCAAATAATTTTTTGACCTGCTTAAAATATTCCTTGTTGTGGGTTTTTGGATAAGGACTTTTCTTACGCCACAATATTTTATCTGGCAAATGGCTAACCATTGCATTTCTTAGAAGCGCCTTTTCAACTCCTCCCTTGAACTTTATTTCCCATGGAACATTATAAACAAATTCATAAATTCTATGGTCAGCAAAGGGTACGCGCACCTCAAGCCCACTTGCCATACTCATTCTATCCTTTCTTTGGAGAAGCGAGGTCATAAAATAGTTAACCGATAGACAGGATGCAATTCTTGACATCTTCATTTCTTTTGTATCGGTTTCTAAAACAGAGCATTCCTTTAGGCTGTTTTGGTAAATTGAACGCATATATTCATATCCCATATCGCTATTTGATATGCTGTCCTTAAAAAGAGAAGGACGCAAACGAGGCGAGTGAATCCACGGAAAAAAGTCAGAAAACAGCATTTCGGGACGGTAAAACCAAGGGTATCCGCCAAATATTTCATCGGAGCATTCACCACTTAGGCAAACCGTGTGGTTTTTCTTTATTTCCCTGCAAAAATATAAAAGGGAAGAGTCAATATCTGCTTGCCCTGGCAAATCTCTAAAAATGGTCGCTGGAATTAAGCCATCGACTAGCTCTTTGGTTTTACAGGTTAAAACTGTATGGTTTGTTCCTAGGTAATCGGCTAAATATGTTGCAAAATCATCGTCGCACTCTGGTTGGAAAAGACTACCCTTAAAGCTTTCCTTGTTTCCCTCGTATTCAAATGAATAGGTGGATAAAGTCTCTCGCCTTTTTTTATATTCCTCACTTGCTATGGCACTTACCACGCTTGAATCAAGCCCACCTGAGAGAAGCACTGAAAGCGGCACATCACTTTGTAGCTGCCTTTTTATTGCGTCACTAACTAGGTACTCGGTTTTTTCGATAGCATATTTTTCGTCTTTGAAAAATGGCTTCGCCTTGACACTCCAATATTTCCACTTTTTCAGCCCGTTTCTGTCAAAAATCATACACTGGGCTGGCTCTAATTCCAAAATATCCTTGTAAGGACTCCTGCCACCGACAAAATTCGGACTTAAATACAAAATTTCCCAAAGAGCTTCTTTTGTAATATTAGTTGATATTTTGTTGAATTTTAGAAGCGATTTTATCTCGGATGCAAAGTACAAGGAATTTTCAAAATACGAGTAATAAAATGGTTTTACGCCAAAACGGTCACGTGCAAAAAAGGCTTTTTCGCCATCATATACACAAAAAGCAAATATTCCGTTTAGCATAGAAGGGCAGTCGTCGCCAAAGAGGATATATGAATATAAAACGACCTCCGTGTCGCAATTTGTCTTTAAGGAGATTCCTTGCTTTTCAATTGCTTTTTTTAATTCATCACAGTTGTAAATTTCACCGTTGTAAACGATAGTATATTTTTTATTCCCATATATTACACTCATTGGTTGCGCACCGTTTTCTATATCCATAACAGCCAAGCGATTATGTCCTAATGAGACATATTCGTCGAAAAACACACCACAAGAGTCAGGGCCGCGATGCTTCATTTCTTGATTCATTTTTTCAGTAAGCGCTAGAGAGGGCTTTCTATTATAATTTATTTCTCCACAGATAGAGCACATAAAAACCTCCAAAATTCAATGCTTTTAATAGTATATGCACAATTTTGGAAAATATGGATAAAATGAAAA
>JAZNFR010000244.1:0-4230 GCA_045576055.1 Eubacteriales bacterium | reverse complement strand
TGTAATTATACATTATTTTTTTAAAAGGTGCAAGTAAAATGACAAAAAAAGTAAAAATCTCCACATTTTTATTATTATCACACATTTTCTTCACAAAACAATCACATAAATACTGTAAAATAAGAATAACTTATGAAATATCTTTTAAATTTTCGTTGTTATTTATTAAAAAGTTGTTTACAAATAAGTTTTTTTATGCTATAATTCATAAAGATTTAATATTTAAACTTTTCGGAGGTGTTTTATGCTCGGCACAAAAATGCTAGTTATTGATGATGACGTTAATATTTGTGAGCTAATCAAGGTTTATTTTACAAATGAGGGTTATGATGTACAGGTTGCCAATGATGGCATTACTGGTATGCAGCTATTCAAAAGCTACGACCCTGATATAGTTCTTCTTGACCTAATGCTTCCTAAAAAGGATGGTACTGACGTTTGTCGCGAGATTAGAGCTAACTCTAACAAGCCAATGATTATGATTACCGCTAAGGGTGGTGTTTTTGACAAGGTGCTTGGTCTTGAGCTTGGTGCTGATGACTTCGTTGTTAAACCATTTGATATGCAAGAGCTTTTAGCACGTGTTAAGGCTGTTTTGCGTAGATATAGCACTATGGAAACACATACCGACCGTGATACACTTAAATTTGACAATCTTGAAATTAGCCTTTCCAACCACGAGCTTAAAATCAATGGTGAGAGCATCGACCTTCCAAACAAAGAATTTATGCTTCTCCACTTCTTGGCTAAAAACTACAATAGAGTTTTCACAAGAGACCAGCTTTTAAACAAGGTTTGGAGCTTTGATTACCTTGGCGACTCACGTACTGTTGACGTGCATATTAAGCGCCTGCGTGAAAAGCTTGCAGGTGTATCCACTAAATGGGAGCTTCGTACAATTTGGGGCGTTGGCTACAAATTTGAGGTTTTCCAGAATAATGACTAATAGTGAAGCCACGGAAAAATCCGTGGCTTTTTTGACAAAGCAAAAGAGGTCTTGCGACCTCTTTTTTATTACATTTTAAGCTCGGTAAAGCCGATCTTGCGTCTAACCTTAGACATAGTTTTTCTTGCGTGACGATATGCATCGGTAGCACCCTGTTTCATAACCTCCTCGAGGTATGCTTTATCTGCCATTAGACGTGCAAATTCTTCTCTAACTGTGGCAAGTGAATCGGCGCAGGTCTCACCAACAGCAAGCTTGAAGTCGCCATAGCCCATGCCCTCAAATTCCTTTACTGCCTCATCAATAGTTTTGCCTGTAAAGCAAGTATAGATGTTGAGTAGGTTTGTAATGCCCTCCTTACCCTCACCAACACAGATTGAGTTGCCCGAGTCTGTAACTGCTCTTTTAAACTTTCTAATTATATCATCCTTGGAGTCAAGGATTCTAACAACAGCATTTTCGTTTGCATCAGACTTGCTCATTTTCTTTGTTGGGTCTTGAAGTGACATAATTCTAGCGCCACCCTTTGAGATGTAGCCGTCAGGCACAACAAAGGTTTCGCCATACACTTGGTTAAAGCGATTTGCAATATCACGTGCAAGCTCTAGGTGTTGCTTTTGGTCGGAGCCAACAGGCACTAGCTCTGTTTGGTATAGCAAAATGTCCGCTGCCATAAGTGCTGGATAGGTAAAGAGTCCTGCGTTTATATTGTCAGCATTCTTTGCGCTCTTATCCTTAAATTGTGTCATTCTAGAAAGCTCACCAAACATAGTGTAGCAGTCAAGAATCCATCCAAGCTCAGCGTGCTGTGGCACGTGACTTTGTACAAATAGCGTATTCTTTTGTGGGTCAAGTCCACAAGCCATATAAAGTGCAAGTGTCTCGTAGGTTCTACGACGGAGGTCAGCTGGCACTTGTCTTACTGTTATTGCGTGCATATCAACTACACAATAATAGCAATGATACTCATCTGAGAACGCGCTGAAATTACGAATTGCACCAAGATAATTTCCTATTGTCAAGTTTCCAGATGGTTGAACACCTGAAAAAACGACCTTCTTATCATTATACACGGTCAAAATCCTCTACTTTTCGTGAAATATATAATATAATATCACACATTATCGACGTATTCAACATTTTTTTGATTTTTAATTCTATCAATAGTAATTTTTATAATAAACGCAAGTATCGGTGCAACAATAAGCCCTAAAAAGCCAGCAACCTTTAGTCCTAAAAACATAGCAAACAAGGTAATTAGAGGGTGGATATTCATTTGAGAGCTTAAAATTTTCGGCTCTAGAATTTGGCGCGAAATATAGGTTATTGTCGCTAAGGCTAACAGGGTGATTGCCAATTTATAATCACCTAGAATTAACATTATCACGCCCCAAGGTGCTAAAACCGTACCAGCCCCCAAAATGGGCAAAAAATCCACGACTGAAATAATAAGCGCTAAAACGAATGCATTTTTTTGATTTACAATTAAAAATCCAGAAAAAACCTCTGCAAAGCAAAGAAGAAAAAGTATCATATAAGATTTTAAATATTTTGACACAACGTGAAGGACATCGTTTTTGAAAATCAAAACTATATTTCCTACCCTTTTCGGCAAAAAATTAAACACGTGGTTGCCAATTTTGTCATAATCCTTAGCAAAATAAAAGATAGACAAGCTAACTACAATCAAGGTTACTGCAATGTTTGGAATTGCCGATATTAGTCGTCCTAAAAGCTCGGTAATTTGAGTGCTTAGATTCTTTGCGCTATCTAAAAGCATTTCGCTAATAATTGATGAAAGTGATTGGTCATCCTTTAAAAAGCTGCGAATAAATGGCGCCTTTTCCTCTAACGAATCAATTAAGCTAAAGAAATCATTTATATATCCATCGTCACCCGACATGCCTTCAATTAGCCCTTCTGCTATATTGACCACTTGAATAACGGTTATTGTTCCAATTACGCCGACCAAAAATGCGCCAGTCAGTGCAATCATAAAAATCACAAACAAGCTGACAATCGGCTTTGGCACCCTTGTTCTTTTAGCTAAAAAATTAATTTTTGGTCTTGCTAAGGCAACCACTAAAAATGCGACCAAAAATGGAAGTGTTATTTCAAAGACATACTTAAAGAAAATCCAACCTAAAATTAGCAAAACTACGACACACAGTCCACAAAATGCTATCTTTTTATATTTTTCCACTAGATTTACTCCTAAAATATTTTTCTATATTTTAGTTATATTTCCAAAATGCAAAATTTATTAAGGAAAGTAGAAAATATTATCATTTTTATTTGACTTTTTAGCTTATCTCTGCTAGAATTAAAGTATAAATTTTAACGAGGTGATTATTATGGTACGTATTGAAATGGAAAACGGCGGAATTATTGATATTGAGCTTTACGAGGACAAGGCCCCAATAACATGCGCTAACTTTAAAAAATTGGTTGAGGGCGGCTTTTATGATGGACTTATTTTCCATAGAGTAATTGCTGGATTTATGATTCAAGGTGGAGACCCAACCGGCACAGGCTGTGGTGGCTCAAGTGAGAACATCAAGGGTGAATTTGCATCTAATGGCATTAAAAATGAAATTTCACACGTTCGTGGTGTTATTTCTATGGCAAGAAGCCAAAATAAGAACTCCGCATCTAGCCAATTCTTTATTATGCACGCTGACGGAAAGTTCCTTGATGGCGAATATGCTGCGTTTGGCAAGGTTGTTTCTGGTATTGAGGTTGTTGATGAAATTGCGGGTGTTAAAACTGATTTCCGTGATAGACCTATTATTGACATGAGAATGAAAAAGGTTTCTCTAATCTAATATGGAGCGAAAACGCAAAATAACAACTAAAGAGTTGGTAATATTCTCTATGCTCGGCGCTATTATGTTCCTTTCTGATTTACTTATGGAAGCATTGCCGAACATACACGGTGTTGCTATGTTTATCGCTCTTTTTACACTTGTATATAGAGTAAAGGCGCTAATCCCTTTATATGTTTATGTTTGTTTGACAGGCTTATATGCTGGATTTGCCCAATGGTGGATACCGTATCTATATGTATGGGTGGTATTATGGGCACTGATTATTCTAATTCCCAAAAATTCATCAAACAAATTTAAGTTTATTTTTTCAATTTTATTTTGCTCGTTGCACGGATTATTTTTCGGGATTATTTATGCCCCTTTGCAAGCACTTATGTTTGGCCTATCCTTTGAGGGAATGCTCACATGGATAGCTGTTGGCTTCCCATTTGATATTATTCATATGTGTGGAAATTT
>JAZNFR010000243.1:0-8903 GCA_045576055.1 Eubacteriales bacterium | reverse complement strand
CGCGTTAAGTTTCATGCAAACTGTGCACCCGACAGCCTTCAAGCTGTAAACACAATAGCTGAGGGAGCAAGGCTTATATTCGATGATAATGCTTTCTTAAATAAATCATCATTGACAAGAATTACAACAACTAAAAACTCTGAATACTCCTTTGGTTCATCCAGCTTTAAGGGTACAGGACTTACAAAGCTCGAATTAAAAGAGGGTGTTACATATAATTTTGTTGGCGAAAGTGCTTTTGCAGATACAAAGATAGAAACACTTTATATCGGCATGGAAATTACTTCCTATGCTAAGAAGCAGTTTGATTCAAATAAATTGCTCAAAAAAATAGTTTTAATGGGTATAACAAAGTTACCAGACGGTGAATTTTCAGATATCGGCTCTGAATGCTCTGTTTACCATCATACAAAAACACTAAGCATGGGCAATAAGACCTTTGCAGGTAGCAAAAAGATTGTTCTTTATACTGAGGCAGCGGTAACATCTGGCTTTGACCGTACCGAGGCTAAGGCAGAGGGCAGTGAAGAGGCGACAGTTTCCTTCGGCGTCGATTTCGTTATAATGCAAGGCATAATTCACGCATACGTTGTTAAGGATCAAAAGGCACCAACCTGTACTGAAACTGGTTATGTATACTATAAGGTGCTTGATTGTACATGTGGTAGAGTTGAAACCGATACAAATGTAAAAATCTTTACAAACGCATATACTAACGATAAAAATTATGTTTCTTCAAATTATACAGACCTTGGAAGCATTGCAAGAATAGACCATACATATTCAGAAAAGGCTGAAATTAAATATGTAAATGGATACACTAAGGAAGGTAACTATGCAGTTGCTTGTACAATGTGTGGCAATCCAAAGGCGGATAAAGAAACCCGTGCTCCGCTAGTTATTTCTCTCGGCTTTTCAATTAGCGAAGATGACGGCGCTATGATGGTTAAATATGTATTTAATACAAAAGTAATGGAGGAATATAAGGATTTCTTCCAAAATGGAGAGTTTGAATATGGTGTTCTTTTTGCTGCAAGAGCAGAGGGCTCATTAGTGCAAGGGGACACTCCACTTGATGAAACAGGTGCGGCAAGAGCTGGTGTAATTAAGCTTGATGGCTATGCTATATCAAGAGGATACGCATCCTTCCAAATGAAGATGGGAAACATCAACGAGTCTCAATATCGTATAAGCTTCATTATGACAGCGTTTATTCGCGAAAAAACACAAATAACCTATATTCAAGATAGCGAAGAGGTGGAAAACCCAAGTGGCGTTACCTATAAGGAGCTAAAAGAGCTGCTTCAGTATAAAGGTTTATTATAAAAAATAGAGTCTTGCCAAAAGCAAGGCTCTTTTTTTGCGCATAAATTCATTCAATGTGGGAAAACATTATAAAAAAGCAAAGGAAGAAATTATGAAAGAATTTAAGTTTAAAATAGCTGACAAAAATGGCTTACATGCACGTCCAGCAGGGGCAATAACATCAATAGCAAAGCAATTTAAATCGGAAATACTCGTTTTTTGTGATGGCAAGGAGGCAGATGCAAAAAGACTTCTTTCCTTAATGTCACTTGGCGCTGTTAGTGGCAAGGAGCTTTCTTTTGAAATCGTAGGCGAGGATGAGGAAGAGGCGCTTTCATCAATGAAGAAAGTCTGCAAGGAAAAGCTTGGATGAGGTAAAAATGAGCAAGAGTATGGTATTTCAAGGCACGGGTGTTACAAACATTAAGGCATATGGAAGGATAAAATTCCCGTTTGCATCCATTCAAGAGCTAGAAAAAAAGGAAATAACAAGCCCTATGCTTGAGAAAAAAAGATTTGACATAGCCTTAAAAAAGACAAAAGAAAGCACTAAAAAGCTAGCTGAAATGGCAAGAAAAACAATAGGCGAGAGTGAGGCGCAAATTTTCGAAATTCACGAAATGCTTTTAGAGGACGAGGATTTTTTAGACAGCGTCTACTTAGAGATAGAAAAAGGTGAATTCGCTGAGAGTGCAGTAGAAAAAAGTGGAGAAAAATATTCGGCTATTTTAAGGTCGCTAGGGGACGAATATTTGTCGGCAAGAGCAACAGATATAAAGGATATTTGCTTAGGAATTATCGAAACGCTTTCTACAAAAAATGAAAAAAACGAAAAAGAAGACGAGCCATATATTTTGGTTGCAAATGATTTAACGCCTAGCCAAACAGTAAAGCTTGATAAAACGAAAATTTTAGGCTTTGCCACCTTTGGTGGCACCCCGTCATCTCATACTGCAATTTTGGCAAGGGCGATGGGCATTCCAGCAGTTGTTGGTGTTGGCAATATACCTGAGGAATATAACGGCTCTTATGCTATTTTAGATGGGGTAAGAGGCAAGCTGATAGTCAATCCAAGCGAAAATGAGATTTTAGAATATGAAAAGGAAAAAGAAAGAGAGAACAAAATTGTAAAGGAGCACGAAAGATATTTGCGCTCAATAATGCATCGCCCCGCTGTTACGGAAAGCGGAAAAAAGGTCCTAATTTATGCAAATATAGGTGATTGTCATGAGGTTGATGGCGCACTTTCTAACGGGGCAGAGGGTATAGGGCTTTTGAGAAGCGAATTTATGTATCTTTCAAAGGAAAAAGCCCCTAGCGAGGAGGAGCTTTTTGAGGCGTATAAGGAAATTGTCACTAAAATGCAAGGAAAAAGGGTGGTAATACGCACACTCGATATAGGCGCCGACAAGCAAATACCATATCTTTCGCTAGAAAAGGAGGAAAATCCCGCACTTGGGCTTCGTGGTGTGCGCCTTTGCATTGATAGAAAAGAGCTGTTTGAGAGCCAAATAAGGGCAATTTTACGCGCTTCTGCATATGGCAGAGTGTCTATGATGATACCTATGATTTCAACGCTTGGCGAGGTTCTTCTTTGTAAGGAGCTAATAGAAAAATCAAAAAGAGAGCTTCTAAGAAAAGGAATTAGCTTTGATTCAAAATTAGAAATCGGAATTATGATAGAAACACCATCAGCCGCAATTATTAGCGATGCTTTGGCAAAGGAGGTGGACTTTTTCTCCGTAGGCACAAATGACTTAACCCAATACACCTACGCCATAGATAGACAAAATTCAAGGGTTTCAAGAATTTGCGAGGAAAGCAATGAGGCTGTAATGCGACTTATAAAATTCGCAGCCAAATCAATTCACGAGACGGGTGGTTGGATAGGTGTTTGTGGCGAGATGGCAGCAGATTTGTCGTTAACGCAGGATTTTGTTGATATAGGAATAGATGAGCTGTCAGTTTCCCTACCATACCTTTTAGGTGTGCGTGGAAAGGTCTCATCTTGTAAATAAAAGGAGCAAAAATGAACGAGGAAAGAAACAAAAATATAATATATGCCCCATGCGATGGAGAGGTAATCAAGCTAGAGGATGTAACTGATGAGGTCTTTTCCTCTGGCGTTATGGGTGATGGCTTTGCAATTTTGCCAAGCTCTAAAAGATTTTATTCGCCGGTATCTGGCAAGATTGAAAATGCGTATAAAACAGGTCATGCATATACAATTTTGAGCGATGATGGGCTTGATATTTTAGTGCATATCGGCATTGATACAATAGAGCTGGATGGTAAATTCTTTGAAAAAAAGGCGTCGGCTGGGGAGACTATAAAAAAGGGAGATGTTTTAGCCTATGCCGATATTGAAAAAATATTAGAGTCAGGCTTTGACCCTGTTTTAGTTGTCATAATTTCAAATTCCGATAAGCTACACAATGTTGAAATAAATTACGGCAAGTGCTACGCAAATGACGAGGTAATGAAATACCTTATATCAAATTAAAAAGGACACCAATTGGTGTCCTTTTATTTTAGTGATTTTTAACCCAGTCGTTAACTGCAGTCTTTGCAATTCTCTTGATGTTTTCCTCAGGATGAATTGATTCAGCACCACCGTTTTCGTATACAAAATAGTAACCATCCTTTGTAACATAAAGGGTTTCTTCATATCCCTTAGGGTCGCCAAAGGAACCGCTAACAAATTTCTTTACGATTTCGGAATTTTCTGTGTCATAAACCTTTTTGCAAATAGTTTTTACCATGATAAATTCTCCTTTTCTTGTTTTTACACGAAAATCATATCATAAACATTTTTATTTGTCAAGGTATAATCGTATGATAAATTTATGTAAAAAATGAATGATTTTGACAATTAATCAATGTTTTCTGTTGTAAATTCAGCCTCAGCATTGATTCTGCCGTCGTCGTGAATAGAGCGCATATAATATTTACCATCGCTTTTAGCAATGTAAATTTTTAGGTTGTCGCCAGCCTTTGATTCGTTTATATAAGAAATAGCAAAGCTCTTTACTAATTTAGCCTCTGGCTTTGGCAAGCAGTTGAAGAAAAGGTCTGGATAATTTGTGTTGTTCATATGACTATTTAAGTCAATATCTGAATATCTAACGGAATACTCTCCAACCAAATTGAGCTTTAATTCGTTAGGAATTCTTACCTTTGCAGGGCTATCAAGCACAAGTGGCTCCTCAGGCTCGAAATTTGAAAAATCAACATCAGATACTCTAAGCAGCTTTTTGTCAGTAACTGAAACAAGTGCCCAAATTGAGTTTGATTCAGCAACTAGCTCATCCCCTTTGTAAATTTCAAAGGAACGTGTGGTTGTGTACCCACGTGAGCCACAAGCCCAGGTCTTTACAGTTATTTCGTCGTAGGCATATATTTGCGAATATAAATTAACTCTTATGCTACTAAGAATAAGTGCCTTGTTTTCGTTTAATAAATCCTCGTATGATGGACGGCAGCCAAGCATATGAAGCATGCCAGTTTCCTGCATAAACTTAAGAACGTGCGAGGGACTTAAAATCTCATTTGAATTGGTGTCGTGAAACTTAACCCTATAATTTTCTGACCATTTCATATAATTACCTCTGTAAGAAAATAATTTAATGATATTTTAGCATATATGATGTGCCAATTCAAGATTAAAAATAAAAAACCTCCTTGAAAGGAGGTTATAATTATATTTGATTGCCAGAAAGTCCAAAGGAAATGTTTATTGCGTTATTTACCTCGTTCATTTTTTCATTATCTAGATGTCCCATTTTTTCTTTTAGGCGCACCTTGTCGATGGTTCTAATTTGTTCAAGTAAAATAACAGAATCCTTAAGTAACCCCACTTGATTTGCAAAAATGTCTATGTGTGTTGGCAACTTTGTTTTTGACATTTTGCTTGTGATTGCTGCCGCTATAACGGTTGGGCTATATTTATTTCCAGTATCGTTTTGTACGATAAGCACGGGGCGAAGTCCACCTTGCTCCGAGCCGACGACAGGACTTAAATCGGCATAAAAAATATCTCCACGTCGTATGTTCAAAATTTTTCACTCCCACTTGGCTACGATTGTATAGATATTATTGACAAAAATTCGCGCTTTAAACTTCCTTGATAATATTTTATGCTTTAAAAAGAAAAGCGCCCAAGATGGGCGCTAATTTTATTTAATTATAATTTCATATTTTGTCTTGTGGATGGAAGATGGGGCGAGGTGAACCATTTCCTTTTTTGTTAATAGGTCATCAACCACACCATCATCAGATGGAGAAGAGCACCAAGGCTCAATGCAAATATATGGTGCATCCTTCTTCGTTGCGTGCCAAAGTCCAATATATTTCATATTGTCAAACTTTAATGTTACACTCTTTGTGCCCTTGTCTGATAAAAGGGTAATTGTTTTTGGAGTGTTATATAAAAAGATTGCATCGTCATCAAAAAGGTCGTGCCTTAAGCATATTTCCTTTGTCCTTTTACCAAGGTATAATTTGTCATTTCTTGTGCAGAAGCAGGTTGGTGAAAACTCAAGCCTAAATGCATCGCATTCATTTGGGAATTCCACCCTGTAATCTTCAAATGAAAGACCATTTTCAAGTGGCACATTAAATGCAGGATGTCCACCAAGACCGAAAATAAGCTCCCTTTCATCTTTATTTGTAACCTTATACTCAACCAAAATTGATGGGCCATTTAAGGAGAATGTTACATCAAAAGTAAAGTCGAATGGGTATGACTCCTTTGTTTTCTCATTGCTAATTAGTGAGAGGGTGAGCTTTGATTCTTCTTGGCTTTTTAGAGTAAATTCACTATGCCTTGCAATACCATGGGAGCCCATTTCGTATTCCTTGCCAAGATATGTATATTTTCCGCCAAAAAAGCGCCCACAAATAGGGAACATAATAGGAGCTCTGCCTCCCCAGTATTTTGTGTCGCCCTGCCACATATATTCACATCCGTCGTTGGTTTTAATGCTGTAAAGCTCAGCACCAAGAGACGAAATTTGAACAGTTAAAATATCATTTTTGATAGTGTAAATCATAAATACCACTCCTTTTGTCTACTAATATGATTTTATCACAGTAAAGCTCAAAAATCAAGGCTATTTCAACTTGAAATACGGGCACTAATATGATAAAATAATATATATTAACTTCGGTAGGAGGCAAAATGGCGAATATAGCTTTGACAAACAGATGCAATCTTTCGTGTAAGTATTGCTTTGCGCACGAATATACCGCATCTAAAAAAGATGATATTACTGTAAAAAACTTTATAAAAGCGCTTGATTTTGCCAAAAACGATGGTGAAATCGGGCTCATTGGTGGTGAGCCACTTTTACATAAAAGTATAAATGAATTTCTTTCTATTTTAACCTCTGAGCGTGAGGTTAGACGCGTTACACTTTTTACAAACGGAATATATCTTGATAAAATCAAAAAGGAAAATATACACCCAAAAATCATTTTTTTGATAAATGTTAATGAAGCTAATGACATTGGAAAAAAGCAGTTTGAAAAAATGAAAGAGAATATAAGGGAGCTCCTTTTCTATACAGATGAAGAAAAGGTTACTCTTGGTATTAATATATACAAGGAAAATCAAGATTTTAGTGATATTCTTTCCTTGCTTCGTGAGCTTTCGCTAAAAAAGGTAAGGCTTAGCGTTGTTATACCTAAGGATAAAAGCGAGGGCGCGTTTAACTACTTTAACCGTATGAAAAAAACACTCCTTTCATTTTGTTTGGAGCTTAAAGAAATGGGCGTTTCTCCTTGCTACGACTGTAATGCAATTCCAGAGTGCGTTTATACCGACGAGGAAAAAGCATTTTTATCAAGCCTTAGCTATCTAAATGAGCATGAAAAGCGTGTTTTTACGGGCAAAGCATCAGTTTGCGCACCTATTGTTGATATTTACCCCGACTTAACTGCTTCCCGTTGCTTTGGTATGTCAGATTACAAGGTGAAAATAGAGGATTTTGAAAATATAAGCGACCTAAAAAATCATTTCTTTTATGAAATAGATACAAGGCTAGTGCATCAGCCGTCAAAGGACGAATGTAAGGACTGTTATAAGCAATCAACCTTTGGGTGCTTCGGTGGTTGCCTTTGCTATAAGAGGTGAATCTATGAAGGAAGTTATAAGCGTTTCAAATATGCGTGCAAGCGACGAAAATACAATCAAAAATGGTACTCCATCAAAGGAGCTTATGTATCGCGCAGCCCTCGGCATATATAATTCTATTCCATTTGAAAAATTTTCCTCTCCTAATATTCTAATCGTATGTGGCACAGGCAATAACGCAGGTGATGGATACGCACTTGCCATTATCTTAAAGGAAAATGGATACAGCGTTAAGCTTTTGTTGATAGAGGAGCGATTTTCAGCTGATGGCGAATACTATTTTGATAAATGCAAGAGAGAGGGAATAGATTATTCCTTTTACGAAAGTGACACTGATTTTTGCGCTGATATTATAGTTGACTGTATTTTTGGTACAGGCTTTAAGGGTGCGCCAAGAGATACCTATAAAGAGGTAATAGAAAAAATAAACACATCAAAATCATATGTTATATCAGCTGATATAAACAGTGGCTTAAATGGTGATAGTGGCATTGGTTCGTGTGCTGTTAAGAGTGATTTAACCGTGTCAATCGGCTCATATAAAAGTGGTCATTTTTTGAATATGGCAAAGGATAAAATCGGTGCGCTTGTAAATTGCGATATCGGTATTGTGCCAGTTGAGACACCATATTATTTATACGAAAATGAGGATGCAGAGGGCACACTCCCAAAAAGAGAAAGCTTTTCCCATAAGGGGACATACGGATATATAGCCTTGATAGGTGGTAGCTATGAATATTCAGGCGCAATCAAGCTAGCAGGCATTGCATCAAGTGCTGTCCGTTCGGGTGCGGGTGTTGTAAAAATTGCAACACCGAAAAGCGTTGCAGATGCCGTGCTTCCTCACGTAATTGAAAGCACACTTTTCCCACTGTCGGACAAAAAGGGAAAAATTAAATTTAAAAAGCAAGAGATAGAGAAGTGCCTCGGTGGTGTCAAGGCTGTTGGCATCGGTATGGGGCTTAGCCAAGAGGGAGATAACGAAAAGCTAATCAAGTTTGTTTTAGAAAACTACAGCTTGCCTGTGCTTTTGGATGCAGATGCATTAAATACCCTTGCCAAAATGGATACGTCCATTTTGAAAAACACAAAATGTCAGGTTGTTTTAACCCCACACCTAAAGGAATTTGAACGCTTGACGGGTAAAACAATAAAAGAAATTTCGGAAAATCCGATAGAGTGCACAAAAGCGTATGCCAAAGAAAATGGTGTAACCGTCCTTTTAAAAGGCACGTCAACAATTGTAACCGACGGAGAAAGCGTAAGAATTATAACGTCGGGATGCCCCGGTATGGCAACGGCAGGCTCGGGAGATGTCCTCTCCGGTATTATAACCGCGCTCCTCGGTCAAAAGCCTGATGACGTGTATGAAATGACGACTTTAGGCGCATATATTAACGGCAAAGCGGGAGAAATTGCCGAAGCCAAGATGGGCGCAATTTCTATGACCTCGCACGATACAGCC
>JAZNFR010000242.1:0-1774 GCA_045576055.1 Eubacteriales bacterium | reverse complement strand
AATACAACTTATAGAATTAATTACAAGTTAAGGAGATTTTTGTGATGAAATACGTTTCCCCAATCTGTGAGATGGATAAAATCGAAACAGTAGACATCATGGATACCAGTCTTTGGTTCGTTCCTTCAGCTTCTTTTGCAGGAAAGACAGAAGCTATCGACCCAAATAACACAAGTGTTACTGAAAACAAAGATGAAAATGGTAATGTAACATCTAAAGACGTTTCAGTTGGTATCGATTTTAGCAAACTCGGCGCATAATTAAGATTTAACAAAAAGCCACGCAAGAAATTGCGTGGCTTTTTCGTTCTAAAAATAAACAAAAAGAGCAGCACAATAAGTGCTGCTCTTGTTTTATTATTCTTTAATTAATGCCTCTGCAATTTGAATTGCGTTTGTTGCAGCACCCTTTCTAACTTGGTCGCCACAGCACCACAATGTGATTGCGTTATCGAACACTAAATCTTTTCTGATTCTACCAACATAAACAAGGTCTTGGTCAGATGTTACAAGTGGCATAGGATAAAGCTTGTTATCCATATCGTCATAGAGCTTGCATCCGTCACATTCTGCAACAGCAGCCTTAACTTGGTCAACTGTAAGATTGTCCTCTGTAAGAACTGTAACTGAAATTGAGTGTGAACGAACAACAGGAACTCTTACACAAGTGCAGGTTACCTTTAATTCTGGCAAGTGAAGAATCTTTCTTCCTTCGTTTTGCATCTTCATTTCTTCAGATGTGTATCCGTCATCGTTAAAGCCACCAATTTGAGGAATTACGTTTTCTGCAATTTGATATTGGAACACCTCGCTTGTAACCTCTGTGCCCTCTAAAAGAGCCTTTGTTTGCGCACGAAGCTCAATAGGTCCACCAGCACCAGCACCGCTTGTTGCTTGGTATGTGGATGCAACCATGCCCTTGATTTTTGAGAGCTTGTTGATTGCGTTTACAGCAACGAGTGTAATAATAGTGGAGCAGTTAGGGTTAGAAATAATGCCCTTATTCTTTTTTACATCCTCTGCATTTATTTCTGGAACAACAAGTGGAACATCGTCACACATACGGAAAGCGCTGGAGTTATCAACAAATACCGCACCAGCCTTAACAATATCAGGAGCTAACTCCTTAGCAATTGCATTTGAAGCAGCACCAAGAACAATATCAAGTCCTTCGAATGCGCCAACCTCAGCAAGTCTAACCTCAATTTCTTGTCCCTTGAAAGGAATCTTTTTTCCAACGCTACGAGCACTTGCAAGCAAACGAAGCTCGCCAAGTGGGAAGTTTCTTTCCTCAAGGATTTTCATCATTTCACGTCCTACGGCACCAGTTGCACCTAGGATACCTACATTATATGTTTTCATTATTCTTCTACCTCGCTTAGATTGTATAAAACCTTAATAGTTTTCTTAAAGTTTCTATCATTTACACCTATAATGATGTTGATTTCGTCAGCACCTTGCTCAATCATCTTAATATTGATGTCATTTTCGCCGAGTGCTGTAAATATTTTACCTGCAATACCTATATTTGATTGTAGCTTTCTACCAACAACGGCAATCAAGCTAATTTCATTGTCTATCTTGATTGAGTCAGGAGTTAATGCTTCATTTAAAGCAGCGATAAGCTCATGCATGCAACTCTCAATGTGAGAGGAAGCAATAACAACAGAGAAGCTATCAATACTGCTAGGAATATGCTCAATTGGAATTTCAAAGCGCTCAAATACCTCAAGTGCGCGTCTTACATAACCAATTTCATCATTCATTCTGCTTTT
>JAZNFR010000241.1:0-3714 GCA_045576055.1 Eubacteriales bacterium | reverse complement strand
AACAATTTATACAAAACAAAGAATATTATATAAATAATTCACTTGACATTTTAAAGAAAAGAAAGTACAATATGAATAAATACATTAAAAGGAGGAGAGCTATATATGGCAAATTTATTTGAATATTTAAAGTGGCGTGGCGATGTTGCTTTTTCCCATTCACCATTAAATGAGCTTGACTCCTTGATTTTTGCAGAGCTTTCGTATATTCCTTATGACGGGTTGGTTTCAAGCGATTTCTCAGCTGATGGAATAGCTCTTCGTGATTTGTATGAAAAAGGCTTTAAAAGCCGAAGCGAGAGAATAAAGGTTGGAGCAATCTTTCCTGAAAAACAACTTTCTGAGCTTTTGAAATTGACCGCAGAAAGTCAAAGATTTGGCGATGCTAAAATTCGTGGCTATGTAAACGATATCGACTTAGATCACGAAAAGCAATTCTCGGCTATGTGCTTTGATATTAGTGATGAATTAACATATGTTGTATTTAGAGGAACGGATGATACAATAATAGGCTGGAAGGAAGACCTAAATATGGCTCTTTTCACCCCTGTTCCTGCTCAAAAAGAAGCTGTTGATTATTTGAATGAGGTAGGAAACTCAAATAACAAAAAGCTATACGTTGGTGGGCACTCTAAGGGCGGAAACCTTGCCGTATATTCTGCATTTGGTGCAAAAAAAAGTGTTCAAGAAAGAATAATTTCTATTCACAATTTTGACGGTCCTGGCTTTAGAGAAGATTTTTTAAGAGAAGCAAATAAAAACACGTTGATTTCTGAGAAGGTTGTTAATTTTATTCCTGATTCTGCAATCATTGGCGCTATTTTTGATACCATTGGAAAAAGACAATATGTAAAAAGCACTGTAAAAAACGGCTTGTTCCAGCATGATGCCTTTACTTGGGAAATAGATGTAACAACGCTATCTAGAGTAGAAATGTTGTCAAAGACATCTATTCAATTCCATAACACGCTTGAGGAAATTGTTTCCGAAATGTCGGAGGAAGAAACTGCTGATTTTGTAAAAGCTGTTTATGAGATTTGTACTGCAAATGACTCAGAAACCCTAACAGATATCTTGTCTAACAAGCTCAAATTTATAAATGCGCTTTTAACAGCAGATGGGAAAAGCAAAAGAAGCGTGTGGATAGGCTTTAAGAAAATTTTCAAAAAAAGCATTTTCAGAAGCCATAATAAATAATAGATATGATTTAAAGAGGTATAATTGATGCCAAATTATGAATTAAGCTTACTATATCCAACTAGGGAAGCAATAGAAAAAAACGCACAAGGTGAGGGTGTTCCTGATATATCTATGGAAACACTAGCTGCTTTGGAGCTAGATTATGCGATTGACCTTCAAAACAGTCGTCTTTGTGATATGTTTACTATGGATAAGGATGTTATCGAATATCGTCAAGGCGTTTTTAAGGATATGCTTGAAAACGAGGAGCTCTATACGTTATTGAATAAGCTTTCTCCAATACTTAATGACATTAGTGATTTAAGACGTATGTCATATGATGATGATGCGACAGATTCTTATCTTTATAGTATTACTGAAATAGAGCTTTACATTACGGCAATTGAGCTCTTAAATGATGGGCTTTCACCCATTAAGGATTCCATTAAAAGCAGTGCATTTACTAGCTTATATGAACGAATTTTGGAATTAACAAAAAGCGAGTATTATGCAGACTTAAATGTTAAGTTAAAAGAGTTGACAAAGCGCGTAAGAGAAGTAAAAAGCGTTACGATTGGAGTAAATCTTGATTCTAGATTACGCCCAGAAAGCGCTGGTGTTTTAAGCGTTAATAATGATTACTTTAAGTCAGGTGAGCTTTTACAAAAAATTTTAAGACTGGACTTTAAAAACAACGAATACACATGTATTGCATCCCTTGTCCCTTTCAGCAAGGGGCAAAGCGAAAACCAAAAGCACGCACTCAATAATGCTTTTAATAACGCACTAAATGATGTGTTTAAGTCATCAATGAAGTCTTGGAAGCAGGTTGTAAATGCTTATGTGCTTGAAAATGCAGATTTCTTGATTCAGTTAGCACCTGAAATAGAATTTGTAACTAAGGCTATTGAGCTTGTAAGAGCTCTTAATAAAACTGGTAATGAGCTTGTGTTCCCAGAAATTTGCCCATTTGAAGAAAAGGTTTTTGAGGCAAATGGACTATATAATCCAATCGTTGCTATGAAGGTTGGAGATAAAATGGTTGAAAACGATTTTACTTTCGACGAAAACGGAACATTTTATGTGTTGTCAGGTCCAAATAGAGGAGGAAAAAGTGTAATTACCTGCGCAGTTGGTCACACCTTTGCACTTGCGCAGCTTGGTTTACCAGTTCCTGCGAAAAGTGTTAAATTGAGTGCGGTTGACGGAATATTTACTCATTTCCCAACAGGAGCTGAGGATACAATAGATAAGGGAAGACTTGGTGAAGAATGTGCACGTCTTGACGAAATTTTTGACAAAATTTCTGATAAAAGCTTAGTCCTACTTGATGAATCCTTGTCGTCAACAGGTTCATATGAGGCATCATATATTGCATCCGAGGTTCTATCAGGACTTTCAATGGTGGGATGTCGTGGCATTTTTTCAACTCACTTGCACGAGCTTAGTATGATGATAGATTCTATCAATGAAAAGACAATTAGCGATGGTGGAGTAAGGATAGATACCTTAGTTGCTGGTATTTCTGATGGAGAAAGAAACTTTCAAATTTTCCGTAAAAAGCCTGACGGAAAGAGCTACGCTAAAGATATCGCTGAGAAATATGGCATATCTCTTGATAGAATTATTGAAAAAATTAAAAAAAATAAATAATTTTTAAAATTACTATTGCATTTGAAAAAAGTCTGTGATATAATACATAGCGTAATTTTGATAATTAGTCTTATCTACTTAAACGGAGGTGTAAAAATGGCTATTTGTTCTGTATGCGGAAAAGGTGTTTCTTTTGGACACAACGTTTCTCACTCTAACCGCAAAACTAACAGAGTTTGGAAACCAAATATCAGAAAAGTAAAGGCAGTTGTTGACGGTACAAACAAGACAGTTAACGTATGTTCTCGTTGTCTTCGTTCCGGCAAGGTTACACGTGCCATCTAATTTCGAAAACTAAGACCGTAGTATTTACGGTCTTTTTTCATATATAGGAGGGAAAACAATGGTTGCATTTTTGAGTGAAGATGTTGCTTTAGATTTTGAAAATGTTACAAAAATAAAAGCAATTGCTTTGCCAAGCTATAATAAGCTTGATAAACCCGTATCATCTCACGCCGATATGCTTATGTGCGTTTTAGATGACTGTATTTTCCTTTATGATGACTATTACAACGAAAATAAAGAATTATTTGAAAATTTAGAATATCAAATTGTACCTCTAAAAAAACATTGTCAAAGAGAATATCCTTATGATGTCGCCTTAAACGTATTAATTATAGGTAAAAAAGTCTTTTGCAATGTTAACTATGCCGCCAAAGAAATTATTGAGTATGCTAGGGCACATGGGTACGAAATTTTCCACGTTAACCAAGGGTATTCTGCTTGTTCAACATTAGCCGTTGGTGAAAATCATGCTATTACAGGCGATAAAGGCATGTATAACGAACTTCTAAAAGCGGGAATTAATACCTTATTAATCAACCCTAGCGAAATAAAATTAGATGGATATAATCATGGTTTTATTGGGGGGAGTGTAGGAAT
>JAZNFR010000240.1:0-12172 GCA_045576055.1 Eubacteriales bacterium | reverse complement strand
AGTTTTTCGGCAAGAGCTATAGAGCCAAATGTTGGCTTTTCGATTACCTCTTTTGCATATTCCTTCAACATTGGACAAATTTCCCATCCCTGTGTGCCCTTTATACAGTGCTCAACTGGTAGTTTTTTTCCCTCTTGAGTTGACAAATAGTCGGGGGAGTGTGTGTCTTTTGTAAAAATCACTCTGCCCTTATGAGCCAAAATTGTTTCCTTAACAGTTGGCACTATTGAAACAGCCTCTTGTGTTCCGAGGGCTCCATCTATAAAGTCATTTTGCATATCAACTACAATTAAAATATCTTGCATAATTTTTCCCTTATAATTTTTATTTTTTGGTAGGGGAAATCCCTCCCCTACAAATTACAATAAAAATTTAACGCGATTGATGTGAACCTCTTCATTTGAGGTAAATGTAAGTGTTTGCTTCCATTGCATAATTGAAACCTGTGCTTTTACTATGCCTGTGCCACCGTTTGTGCCCTTGGCAACAAATGTACAAGCGTCAGTTTTATTCATCTTAAGAGGAATCTTAATTTGTGCAAGCTCACTTTGTGGAGTTGTAAATTCAATTTCAACAACGTACTTACCACCCTTAGAAAATACTATCTCGTATGCTTGACCCAGGTTAACATCGGTTAGCTCTTCTCTTAGCTCCATATTTGATGTATCAAGCACTTCCATATTATATTTAAAGCCGTTTGCCTTAAATCTTTCATATGCGTGGGTATTCATTACAAACTCGCAAATGCGCTTAGCACAAACCTGAAGCTCACCAACTGTTAAATATCCACTTTCCAAGCTTGCCATTAGGTTATCGTTGTTATTTTTAGCATTCTCCATAACCATATAAATATCGTTTTGGCATTTAACCATAGTAGCAAAGTCACTTGTTGAGGTTGTGCCGTCAAGATTGGTTATGTGCGCCCACCAGTCAGTCATTACAAAGCCGTCATAGCCCCAGTCATCGCGAAGGATTGTTTTTGTTAGGTCATAGTTAGATGCTGCGTGGTAGCCGTTTACTGCGTTATATGCAGTCATAATAGACTTAACTCCGCCCTCTTTTACTGCGATTTCAAATGGTCGTGCATAGATTTCACGTAGTGCTCTTTCAGAAAGAACAGAGTCACCTGTGTGGCGCTTCCACTCTTGGCTGTTAGCCATAAAGTGCTTAATTGTTGCGTAAACGCCTACCTTGTTGAGTCCCTTGGAAATAGCAACTGCCATTTTACCTGTTAGGTATGGGTCCTCAGAGAAATACTCAAAGTTTCTACCGTTGAGTGGGCTTCTGTGAATGTTGATACCAGGGCCTAGGATTACGTCTATTTCATAGGCGGTCATCTCAACACCCTCAAGTGCATAAAGGTCGGAAACTAATTCGTCATCAAATGTACAAGCAAGACAAGTGCCGTTTGGCATACTTGTAGCAGCAAGACCGCTGTCCATTCTAATGCCAGAAGGTCCGTCTGTTCCACAAACAATTGGCACACCATAGCTGATTAATTCCTCAGTAACACCACCGAATGCACAGCCTGTGCCTGGAGTAACCTTTGGAGAGTTCATTCCCTCTCCACGAACCAAGCAGCAAAGCTCTTCCTTTGTAAGCTGAGCAATAAACTCATCCATTGTGTTTTTGCCCACTCTTACATCCTCAAGCTTGATGCCCTTATCGCCTGTATAAGGAATTTCAGCTGGTAGGTTATTATTTATTCTTTCAATTAGGTCATATTCGATAGTTGGAACAGCTTCATATTCAATCCTACCGTCAACATTTTTCATTCTTTCAAATGGAATCTTTGGAGCAAGTGCTTGAGTACATTTTCTTACTACCTCTGTTTCATCTTGCATATACACAAAAACAGGCAAAAGATTGCGTGATGAGTTGCCAACGTAAATTATATATTGACCAGCCTCAATCACATAGCAGTTTTTGTTGCCAGTAGCACCAGAATCATCATAGCACGCCATATCATTTATAGAAAATTCTAGGGAGAGTGTCTCTTTTTCGCCTTTTTTGAGCATTTTTGTTTTAGCATAAGCGACAAGCTCACGACTAGCCTTACCAAGCTTTCCATTAGGTGCGCCGAAGTAGATTTGTACTACCTCCTTACCATCATAATCGCCTCTGTTTTCAACGGTTGCTTCAACACAAATCTTTCCGTTCTTTACACATGCCTTACTGTTCATTTCAAAGTATGTATAGGAGAGACCATAGCCAAATGGATAGATTGCCTTTTCGGGTGCAAAGGTTTCAAAATAACGATAGCCTACGTATATATCCTCTTTGTAGAGGTTTTTGTCCTCTCCACCGAAGTTAGCACTTGATGAGTAGTCAGAAATATCATATGCGATAGTATCTGCAAGCTTACCACATGGAGAATAGCCCATTAAGACCTCAGCACAAGCGCGTCCGCCACACATACCGCCTTGCCATACGTATAAAACAGAAGAAATGTTGTATTTCTTTACCCATTTCATATCAATTATTGCGCCAACGTTCAAGATAACTATTATCTTATCAAATACACTTGAAACCTTAGAAAGAAGCTCTTCTTCTCCCTTGGAAAGCAAGTAGCTACCCTCAGCGGCTGAATTGTCTCTGTCCTCGCCTGCGGTTCTGCCTATAACAACGATTGCCTTGTCTCCAAACTCTCTCGCCTTTTTAACAAGGTCAATATCAATGTCCATTTCCTTTTGACACCAAGGCTCTCCGCCCCAGCCCTGACCCTTGTCGAATGGATTTTCCTTTTTCCATTCCTCGTAAACAGACAAAAGCTCCTCGTTGATTTTGATATCATCATACTTTTTAAGCTCATCAACTATATTAGTAACATATTTTACGTTAACAAGACCACCTGAGCCTGTTCCACTCTTGTAGTATTCGCGTTGGATTCTGCCAAAAACGGACACTTGGTCGCCTTTTTTAAGTGGTAAAGCATCGTTTTTGTTCTCAAGCATTACTATGCCCTCTTTGGCACACTCAAGCGAAAGATCCTCCAGCTCCTTTATGGAATCCTTTGGTAAATTTTCAAGGTCATAGCCCTTGTAGTAGTTGTTTTCGTAAACCATTTTTTGCTCCTTAATGGGTAAATTTTAAACTATTTATAGTTTAGCATTTTAAAAAGGAAAAATCAATATAAATTACAAAGAAGAAGCCAAATTAATTACCAACTTCTTTTTTCTTTGCGCATACCTAAAAGCTTTATATGCTCCACCATATGTATATTTTACGTAAGCGATTATTAGTTCAGCTCTGTCCACCATCCATGCGTTCCTCTTTGTTATGGCATACCTCAATGGAACGTTTTCAAGCGGCGGATAAATTGTTGCATCATATATCTCGTTTTTTGCTAAACTCTTTAAATATGGCGTTACAAACACAATCTCACTGTTCGGTCGCTTTTCCTTTATCAATCGACAAGCCGATACGCTCAAATTATCAAAATCTCCGTAACCGCCACAGTAAAATGAAATTTTTTCATCTTTTCTTGTGCTTTCCAAAATCGTTTCTATTATTTTTTCGAGCACCGCACTACTGTTTGTTATAGTGCTGTGCCCTAAAAATGTTATTACCATAATTCACCTCTTTCGTGGAACTCCACTATTTTATTATATCAGCTTAAGTAAAAATGTCAACATCGTGGAACTCCACGAGAGAAAATTTTTAAGCAGACATATAATAATTGTGGAACTCCGTCAAGGAACTCCATAATGAGGTGGAAAAATGAATTTAAACGACGCTATTGTAAAAAGAATATATGAGGTATGCAAGGAAAAGAAACTAAACATTTGTGACGCATCCTTAAAGGGTGGAATGTCGCCCTCTGCCATCTATGATTTGGTTAAGGGCAGAACGAAATGCTCAAAGGTTATAACCGTAAAACGCTTTTGTGAAGGTGCCGGTATAACTCTTAAAGAATTTTTCGACAGAGATTATTTTAACGATATTGAAGAATAAAAACTCCCCACGGTTGAACGTGGGGAGTTTTATATAAGAAAATCCACGCATTTCTGCGTGGATTTTTTTACTATAATCCCTCAGTCAGCAAAGCTGACAGCTCCCTTTACAAAGGAGCCTTATAAAGTAACCTTTTTAAATGCTTTTTTACCGCGGCGGACAACCAAGCCGTTTGCTACCTCGTCGGTTGTATATGCCTTTCTTATGTCCGTTACCTTATCGCCATCAACTGTAACGCCACCTTGCTCAACTGCGCGTCTTGCCTCACTTCTTGAAGGTGTAAGACCTGCTTTAACAAGGATTGAAAGGATATCAATCTTGCCATCAATAAAGTCGTCATTTGAGAGTGCTTCTGTTGGCATATTATCGCTACCGCCTGCGCCGAAAATAGATTTAGCAGCTGCTTGTGCCTTCTCTGCTTCTTCCTCGCCGTGAACAAGCTTTGTAAGCTCATATGCAAGAATTTCCTTAGCAGTATTTAGCTGACTGCCCTCCCAAGTGTCCATCTTGTCAATTTCCTCAAGTGGTAGGAATGTGAGCATTCTAATGCATTTTAATACATCTGCATCAGCAACGTTTCTCCAATATTGATAGAAATCATATGGTGCAGTTTTATTTGGGTCAAGCCATACAGCGCCTGACTGAGTTTTACCCATTTTCTTGCCCTCAGAATTGAGCAAGAGAGTAATTGTCATTGCGTGTGCGTCCTTGCCGAGCTTCTTTCTTATTAGCTCAGTGCCGCCGAGCATATTTGACCATTGGTCATCTCCACCGAACTGCATATTACAGCCATAACGGTTATATAGCTCCAAAAAGTCGTAGGATTGCATAAGCATATAGTTAAATTCAAGGAATGAAAGTCCCTTTTCAAGTCTTTGCTCATAACACTTAGCTCTTAGCATATTGTTAACTGAGAAGCAAGCACCGATATCACGAATAAACTCGATATAGTTAAGGTCAAGAAGCCAATCAGCATTATTAACCATCATTGCCTTGCCCTCTCCAAACTCGATAAAGCGAGACATTTGCTTTTTAAAGCACTCACAGTTATGCTCAATTGACTCCTTTGTCATCATTGAACGCATATCTGTTCTTCCCGATGGGTCGCCTATATATGCAGTTCCACCACCGATAAGTGCGATTGGACGGTTGCCTGCCATTTGAAGTCTTTTCATTAAGCAAAGCGCCATAAAGTGTCCAACGTGCAAGCTATCTGCTGTTGGGTCAAAGCCTATATAGAAAACGGCTTTACCGTTGTCAATCATTTCTCTAATTTCTTCTTCGTTTGTTACCTGTGCTATAAGTCCGCGGGCAACTAATTCGTCATAAATCTTCATTTTATACCTCATTGTCCTTTGAGATTTTGGCATACTTTAGATTCCTCGGCTACGCTCGGAATGACGCGCTAAAATAACGCGCAAAGTATAAATCCTATAATATATTGATAATTTTAACAAAATAGATTGTTTTTGTCAATAGTTAACGATTTTTTAATGCTAAAATTTTGTTCCTATATTCTCTTTTCTCGCTTATGTCCTCTAAAAACCACTCGGGTGGGGTAAATTCGTGCGCCTCTTCTAAGCTTTCGAACTCGACCTCAGCAACGATAAGTCCTTTGAAAATTCCCTTGTAAATATCAAGCTCTATTACGTGCTTTCCATAAGGAATATAGTATCTTGTCTTCTCTATTAGGTTGGTTTTTACCTCGTTGAACATTTTTTCGGCTGTTTCTTTGTCAATTTCCCACTCGTTTTCCTCGCGCATGACCATACCCTCGCCTTTTTCGGTGCGATAGTATTTATCATCAAGCTGGCGGACTCTGATTTCGGGCGAAAAGCTGATGTAGCCTTGAGTTATTTCGCTATGTAAAACACCTTCAAGATTTGGCAAAGCGCCAACTAAAAACTTTCTCTCTATTTCCATATAATCACCTCATAATTATTTTACCATTTTTTGTTGGAATTTGAAATGCTTTATGATAAAATATTAATATAATTTTATTTAGGAGCGTTTTATGGTTACTTTAAATCCTATTTTTGCAAGTGATATGATTATGCAGGCAAAGAAGCCTGTCAGATTTTTTGGCTGTGGCCATGGCACTGTTGCAATCACCCTTAACGGTGAAAGACGAGAAAGTGTGGCAAACGGTCAGTGGCTTATCGAATTTGAGCCATTTAACTACGGTGGCCCTTACGATATTTTAGTTGAGCTTGACAAAACGTTTTTCACCCTTAAAAACGTATATTTCGGTGACGTTATTTTACTTGGCGGTCAGTCAAATATGCAGTTTAAATTAAGAGAATCAAGCGAAGAAAAAGAAAACTATAAAGCAAACGACAACGTGCGCTTATTTACCGTTGACCGCATGGAATCGGGTGAATCATTTTCAAGCCGTGACGGATGGATTCCTCTTACAGTGGAAAATGCGCCGAATTTCAGTGCAATCGGATATTACGTAGCACAGGGACTGGCAAAGGCTGAGCGTAAAATCGGTCTTATCGCATGCTACCAGGGTGCGTCCGTTATTCAAAGCTGGATGCCAAGAGTGGATGCTTTAGTGCCCGAATTTAAAATAGAAAACCGCTTTGCAGACCACGAGTGGTTCCCTATTTGGAACGATGACGGAGTTCTTTGGGAGCATATGATGGAAAAGATTATACCATTTGCATTTAATACGGTGCTTTGGTATCAGGGCGAGAGCAATGCAAGCGTCGACGAATCAAATATTTATCTCGAATTTTTACGTGCGCTTATCTCTTCGTGGAGACGCGAGTTTAAAAACGACAATATGCGCTTTATTATAATTCAGTTAGCTGACCACCTTGACCGCGCTGGCTACGCCTGGGAAAAGATACAATCTGAGCAGCTTCGCGCACAAGATGAAATCCCGCTTGTTAATACTGTAATTTGCCGTGACGTGTGCGACAATATCGATATTCATCCTAAAGAAAAGGATATTTTGAGCCAAAGAATTGTGGATATATTAAAATAATGCAAAAAAGACACGAATTTTCTTTAAAATATTGAATTTTTATATTGCAAATTTAATTAATTCTATGATATAATTATAATGGTTAAATTTGGGTTTAACTTTAGTTTTGATAATTTTAAGAAAGAGGTATATAGATTATGCTTAAATTTGAAAACAAGGCATTAACCGACTCTAAGCTTATCCTCGACTGGATTGAGGAAATGGCTGAAATGGTAAATCCTGACAAAATTGTTTGGATTGACGGTTCTGAGGAGCAAACACAGGCTTTGAAGGATGAGGCTTGCTCAACTGGTGAGCTTGAAAAATTAAATGAAGAAATTCTTCCTAACTGCTATCTCCACAGAACAGCAATCAACGACGTTGCTCGTGTTGAGGGTAGAACCTTTATTTGTACAAGAACAAAAGAGGATGCTGGAAACATCAACAACTGGATGGATCCAAAGGAATGCTATGAAAAGCTTTCTAAGCTTTATAAAAATTCATACAAGGGCCGTACAATGTACGTAATCCCTTATGCTATGGGCCAAGTTGGCTCAAGCTTTGCTAAATATGGTATTGAGCTTACAGACTCAATCTACGTTGTTCTTAACATGCTCATTATGACAAGAGCTGGTAAGCACGTTGCTGAGGCTATGGGCGATGGCGAGGGCTTTATTAAGGGTCTTCACGCAAGAAAGGATATTGACGAGGACAATCGTTATATCTGCCACTTCCCAGAGGACAACACAATTTGGTCAGTTAACTCCGGTTACGGCGGAAACGTTCTTCTTGGTAAGAAGTGCTTCGCACTTAGAATAGCATCCTACCTCGGACGTCAAGAGGGTTGGATGGCTGAGCATATGCTTATTTTGGGTGTTGAATATCCAAATGGCGAAACAAAATACATCTCTGCTGCTTTCCCATCTGCTTGTGGTAAGACAAACCTTGCAATGCTCATTCCACCTAAGACATATACAGAAAAGGGCTATAAGGTATGGTGCGTTGGTGACGATATCGCTTGGCTCCGTGTTGGTAAGGACGGCAGACTTTGGGCAATCAACCCAGAAAACGGATTCTTTGGTGTTGCACCTGGTACTAACGACAAGTCCAATCCAAATGCTCTCGCAACTACTATGAGAGATACAATCTTTACAAACGTTGGTCACGTGCTTGATAACAATACAGTTTGGTGGGAGGGTCTTAACGACAACGCTCCTGACAACTGCATCAACTGGAAGGGCGAAAAGTGGGATAAGGCTAAGTATGACAAGAAGGATAAGGTTAACACATCCGCTGCTCATCCTAACTCAAGATTTACTGCTCTTGCTAAGAACTGCCCATGCATTTCTAAGGAATTTGACAATCCTGCAGGCGTTCCAATTTCAGCTATCGTATTTGGTGGTCGTCGTGCAAAGACAGCTCCACTTGTATATCAATCATTCGGTTGGCAACACGGCTCATTCGTTGGTTCAATCATGGCTTCCGAGACAACAGCTGCAGCTGCTGGTGCTGTTGGTGTTGTTCGTCGCGATCCAATGGCAATGAGACCATTCGTTGGCTACAACATGGGCGATTACTTCCAACACTGGCTTGATATGGGCAAAAAGATTCCAAATGCTCCAAAGATTTTCCACGTTAACTGGTTCAGAACTGATGATGAAGGACACTTTATCTGGCCTGGATTCGGCGACAACATGAGAGTTCTTGACTGGATTCTCCAAAGATGTGAAGATAAGGTTGATGCAAGAGAAACTGCTATCGGTTATGTTCCTTACGCTAAGGACATCAACATTGATGGTCTTGATATCGACGTTGATACAATTGAAGGACTCCTCTCAGTTGACAAGGCTTCATGGCTTGAGGATGTTGAAAACATCAAAGCGTTCTATGCTCAAGTTGGCGACCGTGTTCCTGCTACTATGTATGAGGAACTTAAGGCTCTTGAAGAAAGACTTTCAAAATAATTTTATAAAACAAAAAAGCTCCGATTTTTCGGGGCTTTTTATTTGTTTCGTTCGCTATATTATTTTATGTTCATATGTTCATATTATATAATAAATAAAAGCAGACCACTTTGGTCTGCTTTTTTATTTTACTTTTGCTCGAAGCATATTTCAACCGTTGAGTTATTTATTGGCACATTATAAACATAAATATAACTGCCATTTTCATCGGTTTCTACCACTTCAAGATCCCTAGCTACGCCATTAACTATGGCAAAGGCTGTTTCTCGTGTACTAGGTACATACATTTTTATTGTCATTGGGATATTATAAACTTGAGTATCCAACGTTGTATTAACATTAAACACCATAGTATTGCCAGTTAAATCAGTTGGTTTAATGTAAACATTATTTAGCTGCTTTTCGTAAATTGACACCTCTTCGAATGAGGCAAACCAGACCTTGCCATTATATTTTTCATAAAGTGATGCACAATGCTCGTCCAAGGTTGCTTTTTTTGTGCCAACCTCCTCATATGGTTCCCCTGTTGTAACTGTATGGAAGAAATAAACAACCCAAGCACCATCATTTACTAAATCATCAGTTTGCGCACGAAGTATTTCAAAATTCGTATTTTCGCTAAAGCCAAACGATTTTACATTATACATATAATTATTTGGTACACTAAGATATGCTTGTGTGCCATTTGAACCAACTCTACATGAAATTGCATAATCGTCTAAATACGCAAGATATGTAAGTGTTGTTGTGTTATATGGAGCTGCAAAGGTGAGAACCTTTTGATTTGGGAATGTAGCCCTTAAATAATCAATAGCCTCTTTTATCTCGTATTCATACTCTGTTTTAGATAATTCGTCAGGGCTCGTATGCGTGTAGCCATGACATCCTAGGTCAAAGGTACCCTCTCAAAAAAGCCGTCTGCCACTTATCAATTGTTTCCTTTTCGTCAACGAATGATGAGGTTAGCATAGCTGTACATCTCATATCATACTTTTCCATAACCTCGGAAACATTTGTTGCGGTATTTCCGTCATAGCCATCATCTACTGTGAATGAAATAGCGGCATCATAATTATTGTAATATGGTGTAAATTGAGGTGATGACAATTCTTCGCCATTAAAGCTTACACTAGTGTTAGCGCTTTCCTCTGAAATTTTATCAGTAAACTGTGACTTATATGTGTTGCCACAGCCTTCCTTTTGGCACTTCATTTCAGTATATCCAAAGCTATCAGCGGTTGATGGAACAACCTTATCGATTTGATAATCGTGTGTGCAATTGTTGTAGTATTTGTCATTGCCACCAAGATAAATCTTTATTTCAGTGCCCTCTTCGCTTAGACATGTATTCAAATAAACAATTCGCACATTTGAGCCCTTTTCAAGTGTCAAATAGTGCTCCTCGCCATTTACTACTGCATACGCAGAGTCAATAAAGAATGGCAAGTAGAACTTTAGTGTCATTTCTTGACCATAATCCTTGTCTACCTTTGCAAGGAATGTCATAGATTCCTTATCACAAGAGATATATTCGATGGTCGCACTTTGTCTTTGTACAATATACTTCGAAACATCATCGTATGAGGCAAACCAAACTGTATCTTTGTAATTATCGTAGAGCCATTTACAGTGGTTTCTAAAATCCTCCTCTGAAACGTCGGTACCATCTTGTACTCTTACGTTATGGAAAAGCTCGATAAACCATTTTCCTGCACTAAGTGCGTCGCCAACATTAATTCTTACATTTGTTTCCACATTGTTACCAGTATCAATTCTCTTCGCATAGAGAGAATACATATCAGGGCTTTCTGTGCTTGGTGTGATCATTTTTCCAGATACTTCCAAGCGGTTTGAAATAAAGCCTGTATCAATAAGATACTGCTTATATGCATCTGTTAAATGTGACAAAGGTGTTGCATATGTAACAGGGTTTGCGTCCGGGAAATTTTTCTGCAAGAAATCAAATGAATCCTTAATTTCATGCTCCATTTCACTAGCTGATATTGTATTAGGGTCCTTGTGATCCCAGCCGTGTGAGCCTATATCAAGTGTGCCAAGTGCAACAAGCTCCTGCCATTTAGATAGGTTGCCTTGAATGTTACCTGTGTTAACCATGAGTGTACCCTTTAAGCCATACTCAGTCATAATTTGGCTTGCGAGTTGAGCAGCAGCTATATCTGCACCATCATCAAAGGTCATTGAAAGAGCTGCTGTTAGATCATTATAATATTCAGTAATGGTAGGCACCTTGACAGAATATGATCCATAATAAAGCTTTTTACCATCCTTTGAATATTTGTTTTCATATTTTATTGTATCGTGGTCAAGTAGTGGTGGAACGTATTCAGATTCGGTATCTGTTTCAGTTTCGGTTTCAGTTTCACTATCTGTTTCTGTGCTTGTGTCAGTCTCTGTATCGTTATCAGTATCTGTACCTACATCTGTATCTGTGCTTTGGGATTCATCCTGCCAAATTGCATAGAATGTAACATCCTCGCTTGGCACAGTGATTGATGTGCCAACAAGCTCACCATCCTCGTTTTCCCAACCAACAAAGGTATATCCATCCCTTTCAACGTCTGGAAATAGTCTAAAGGTTTTTCCTGGAGTTGCTTGTCTTTCTGCTTCTCCGTTTACAATAACGCCACCATTGGGGTCAAAGGTGATTGTTATTTTTGCAATTGTATTTGTCTCGGTTTCTGTCTCGGTTTCGGTTTCAGTTTCGGTTTCAGTCTCCGTTTCGGTTTCAGTTTCGGTTTCAGTCTCCGTTTCTGTCTCCGTTTCGGTTTCAGTTTCGGTTTCAGTCTCCGTTTCGGTTTCCGATTCTATATTAGTGTTTTCCGAGTCTGTTTCAGTATCGTCTTCTGTTTCGCTATTGCTTTCACTATCGTCAGTATCAGAATCGTTTTCTTCATTATCATTGGAGATAGGCTCCCATTTTGCTGTAAATGTTACCTTTTCCTCTACCTCATATGGCATCTCTGCCTCTTCGCCGTCAACAAACCATCCAGCAAATTTGTAACCATCCTTGCTTGGTGTGCCAAGATCTATTTCCTCGCCAATGGTCCATTCAAAGAAATCGCTAAAATCGCATTCTCCGCCATCGAGGTCAAGCTTAACCCTTACCTCTTCAGCTTTTGACCCAGCTGAGGTATCGGTCCCATCAGATGAGTTTGCCGTACCACCGCAGCCGACTATTAAAAGTGCAACAAGCATTAAAATTAAAGCAAATGAGAATCTTTAAGTCGGAGGCCAAGCGGTCTTAGGAAGACAAGGTAGAGAG
>JAZNFR010000239.1:0-2751 GCA_045576055.1 Eubacteriales bacterium | reverse complement strand
TTTTCTTTATTAAAAAATGAAAATTTTAAAAAATCAATTCTCTTATATTCTCCGCCTGGCGTTGGTAAAACGTCGATTTTAAGAGATTTGATAATAAAATTAAGTGCTGTCATGCCACCAATAAGATTCTCGGTCATTGACTCGCGCGAGGAAATTATAACCCCATATATGAATAATGTAAGCTGCGATGTTTTTTTGTCTTATCCAAAGGGATTAGCTATCGAATTGGCAACAAAATCAATGACGCCCGAAATAATTATATGTGATGAAATTTCAAACGAAGGTGAGTCGACTGCAATATTAAAGGCTTCACACAATGGTGTAAAGCTTATTGCTACCACACATGCCTCTTCATATGACGAGTTATCTTCAAAAAAAATTTTAAAGCCTTTGCTAGAAAGTAATGCTTTTGATTATTTTGTTGGTGTTCGCCGAGAATATGGAGAAAAAAAGTATACGTTTGAATTAAACAAATGAAAATTTTAGGTTCAATTTTAATATTATTTTCCGCAATTTTTTCAAGCTATTATTACGAAAAAGGATTAAAAAGGAAAATTAAGAACTGCGAGGAAATCATTGATTTTATATCGCATATCAAGGTAGAAATTGAGTATTTTTCTAATCCATTAAATATTATTTATGAAAAATATGATAAAAAAAGCGATGTTATATTTTTTCTAATTGAAGGTATTAACACAAAAACTAGAATCGTTGATAAAGTAACGGATGAGAAAATCTTTGATTTTTTTAATTCTATAGGAAAAGGCTTTAAAAAAGAACAAATAGCCATATGTGACCACACTATCGAAATCTTAAATAACGCTTTATCAAGGCTAGTTGATGAATCCCCTAAGAAAATTAAGGTATTTCGTTCAATTTCGTTGTTTTTTAGTATTAGTACAATAATTTTATTTATATAAAGGTTAAAAAAATAGGAGAAAAAATGGATATTTCTTTAATATTAAAAATTACAGGCGTTGGACTTTTGGTCTCGGTTGCTTGTCAAGTATTATCAAAAAGCGGACGCGACGAGCAAGCAACAATGTTATCAATCGCAGGAATTATAATAGTTATGCTTATGATAATTAGCGAACTAGGAAACCTATTTTCCACCCTTTCTTCGGTCTTTAATTTTTAATATGAGTGATATTAAAATGTGTGGCATTGTTCTTTGTGCCTTGGTCGTTTGTCTTATATTTAAAAATATGCGCTCAGAATATTCTCTTTTTATAAGAATTTTTATAACTACTTTTGCGTCTATTTCAACACTTTTAATTTTTTATCCAATCTTTTCTTTTATTGATAATATCTCTAAAAATACAATTGTATATAATTATCTTCCGATTTTGTTTAAAGCGTTAGGAATCGCATTTGCTGTACAAATAACGGCAGATATATGTAACGACGCACAAGAAAGCACTCTTGCTAATAGGATTACTCTTTTTGGAAAAGCAGAAATTTTAGTTTTATCTCTTCCTTTAATAAAGAATCTTTTTTCTTTATGTGAGGGGTTAATAGAATAATATGAAGAAATTAGCTTTATTTTTGTTTTTTTTACTCTTTTTTATGTTATTTTCAACACCTATATTAGCCGATGCTATTGAAAGCGATATTACTTCAGCGATAAAGGACGAATTAGAGGATTTTAAAAACTCTCTTCCTAAAGAGGTTATTAATTTTTTGCCAGATAGTGTTTTTGAAGGTAATTATTCTTTACTACTTAGTGAAGGACTTGATGAGAAAAATATTTGGTACTATATAGTTGATTATTTATTCCTTGGCATTGGAACAACATTAAAATCATTTTCAGGAATTTTAGTTTTAATTCTGATTAGTTCAATTTTTGAAATGCTTAGTGCTTCCTTTTCGAGTACAGCATTAAACACTGCATTTACTATGTGCTCTGTCTTGACAATTGCAATTTCTGTGTTTAGCCTATGTAATTCCTTGACAACGACCGTTAGTAGTTACATAAGCATAATGTGTAACGTAATGGGGGCTTTTGCGCCGATTATGGCAGGACTTCAAATATTGAGTGGGAATATATCCTCAGCTACTGTAACTAATGCTTCTATGGTTTTGTTCATTTCAATAGTTGATGGCTTTTTACTCGCATTTATGATGCCTCTTGTAAATTTATCCTTAATGTTTGGGTGTATAAAAGCGATAGGTGGCATAAATTTTGATGGTATTTCAAAGCTAGTAAAGACAACATTTACATCGGTTACGGTTTTTACAATGTCAATTTTTATGTTTATTTTTTCATTTAAAAATATCCTCACTCAGGGCGCTGATTCTCTTACGTTAAAAACGGCCCGATTTGCAATTAGCAGCTTTGTTCCTTTAGTTGGCGCATCTATAAATGACGCTTTAAAAACAGTTTCATCTTCCCTTTCTCTAATTAAAAATTCGTGTGGAATAATTGCTATTTTAGCTATAGCACTTATAATGCTTCCAATAATTATTTATCTTTTTCTAAACAAAATCAGCTTTGGACTTTTAGCCTCAATATCAAAAATGCTGCATTGCGAAAAGCAAGGTGTAATTTTAGAAGAAGCCTCATCACTTACTACTTATATGCTCACTCTCGTTTGTGTAAGCTGTGCATTATTCATTTTTGCAATAACTATATTTATTAAAACCTCGTTGGGGGACGTATGAATGGATATACCTTAACAATTTTGACAGTATCCATAGTTGGTGGAATAATTAACACATTAGTTGATTCTAATAGTCCATTAAAAAAGTACA
>JAZNFR010000238.1:0-2517 GCA_045576055.1 Eubacteriales bacterium | reverse complement strand
ACTTGGGCTAATTCTAACCAAACCGAAAAGGAGAAAACAAATGGCTCGTATAGCTGGTGTTGACATTCCGAACGCAAAACGTGTTGAAATCGCTTTAACATATATTTACGGTATCGGATTAAAGAGCGCACAGGACATTCTTGCTAAGACAGGTATCAATCCTGACACACGCGCTAAAGATTTGACTGAAGATGAAATCGCGAAGCTTCGTGAGGAAATCGAAACAAATTACAAGGTAGAAGGTGAACTCCGCCGTGAGGTTGCCCTCAACATTAAGCGTCTGGTTGAAATCAACTGCTACCGCGGTACCAGACACAGAAAAGGTCTTCCTGTAAGAGGACAAAGAACAAAGACAAACGCAAGAACTCGTAAGGGTCCTGCAAAGACAATAGCTAACAAGAAGAAATAAGGAGTGTAGCTAAATGGCAGAAAAGAGAGTAACTAAAAAACGTCGTGAGCGCAAAAATATTGAAAAAGGCGCTGCATACATCTGCTCAACCTTTAATAACACAATAGTTACCATCACAGACGTAGCAGGAAACGCAGTTTCTTGGGCTTCTGCTGGTGAGCTTGGTTACAAGGGTTCCAGAAAATCTACACCATTTGCTGCACAAATGGCTGCTGAAGCTGCAGCTAAGGCCGCAATGGAACACGGCATGAAAACTGTAGAAGTTTATGTAAAAGGCCCAGGTCAGGGTCGTGAATCTGCAATCCGCGCGCTTTCCACAGCAGGACTTCAGGTTACTATGATTAAAGACGTAACACCAATCCCACACAATGGTTGCAGACCACCAAAACGCAGACGCGTTTAATCTAATAGGAGGAAACCAAAAATGGCAAGATATACAGGACCTTCATGCAAACTCTGTCGTAGAGAAGGAACAAAGCTTTACCTTAAGGGTGAGCGTTGCCTTTCTGACAAGTGCGCACTTAATAGAAGAACTTCTGCTCCTGGACAACACGGCGCTGCAAAGAAGAAGATGACCGAATACGGTATGCAGCTTCGTGAAAAACAGAAGGCAAAAAGATATTATGGTGTTCTTGAAAAGCAATTCAAGAACTACTATGTAAAGGCCGACAATCAAGACGGTATCGCAGGTGAGAACCTCCTCCGTTTACTTGAAAGAAGACTTGATAACGTTGTATATAGAATGGGACTCGCAAACAGCCATAAGGAAGCACGTCAACTCGTACTTCACGGTCACTTCACATTGAATGGCCACAAGGCAAATATCCCTTCAATACTCGTTAAGGTTGGTGACGTTGTTGCTGTTAAAGAAACAGACTCATCAAAGATTAAAGAACTCGTTGAAGCTATGGGCGAAAAGATTGCTCCAAAGTGGCTTGAGCTCGATAAGAACGCTGGCGTTGCAAAAGTAATCGCTATGCCTGAGCGTGACGATATTGACTTCGAATTCAACGAGCAGCTCATCATCGAGCTTTACTCGAAATAATAACTCTTTGTCGACTGTACGCCTCCGTAATAGGAGGTGTAGAGCTCGCACGCAGAGTGCAGGCTCGGGTTGGCATCAATGTTATGTTTTAAAATTCATCCCAGTGTGGGAAAAAGACCAATGCATATCTATTGAAATATAGGAGGGTTATTAATTATGATGATAGAAATCGAAAAGCCTAATATAGCAATTGTTAGCGAAAGCGAAGATGGCAAAAAGGGTAAGTTTGTTGTTGAACCTCTTGAAAGAGGCTTCGGTACAACACTTGGAAACTCACTCCGTAGAGTGCTTTTAAGCTCACTTCCTGGTTATGCAGTTTCATCAATTAAGATTGATGGCGTTTTACACGAAATGCAAAGCCTTGAGGGTGTAACTGAAGATATTACTGAAATCGTACTTAACGTAAAGGGAATCGTATCAAAGATTCACGGTCAAGAAACTGTTAAAACAGTTTGCATTGACAAGGTTGGTCCTTGTGAGATTACTGCTGGCGATATCACACCTGATGCTGAGCTTGAAATTTTCAACCCAGATCTTCACATCGCTACTCTTAGTGAGGGAACTCGCTTTTATATGGAGCTCACATTTGAGCGTGGTCGTGGATACGTTTCACAAGAAAAGAATAAGAATGACCATGTAAAGAGCCAAATTCCATTTGCTATTGGAACAATCTTTACAGACTCAATCTACACACCTGTTTACAATGTAAGCTATAACGTTGAAAGCACAAGAGTAGGAAGCATCGCCGATTATGACAAATTGACAGTAGAAGTAGAGACAAACGGCACCATCAGGGCAACAGATGCAATTTCACTTGCAGCCAAGATTCTCAACGATCATTTCACATTGTTTGTTGACCTCTCAGACGAGGCTAGAAACGCTGAAACAATGGTTGAACGTGAAGAAACCAAGAAAGAAAAATATCTTGAGATGACCATTGAGGAGCTTGACTTATCTGTACGTAGCTTTAACTGCTTAAAGCGTGCAAGTATAGATACGGTAGAGGATCTTATTAATCGTACTGAAGAAGATATGATGAAGTTCAAGAACCTCGGTAAGAAAT
>JAZNFR010000237.1:0-2841 GCA_045576055.1 Eubacteriales bacterium | reverse complement strand
AGGAAAAATGTTATACTATATACGAGGTGATAAAATGAAAAAAATTATTACATTTTTTGTTCTAATAACATTTGTTTTTATGCTAGTGGGCTGTAGTGCTTCCTTCTCTAAAAGCTACTACGAGGAGGTTTCTAATTACGTAGCTGAGCACAAAAGCTCCCTTTCTCCTTCAAGTGAGATAGAATACTTCTTCTACGATGCGTTTAATGACACAAACGAAAATACATATTACGGCTATTACTATTCAAAAGAGGGTGTAATTCTCCCTTGCGAACAAGACAAAATGAGCTTGCCTAAAACATATACCGAGGATGATGGTGGCTACTATTTTGGCGAGGCGAGTGGCGAGGGTGACTGGTGCTTTGTTAAGAAAATAGAAAATAACTGGTATTATTTTGAAACGCACGATTATATTTACAACTAAACAAAAAGCACCCGATTGGGTGCTTTTTTATTCGCCTATAAGCTCTTTTCTTTCCTTTTCTCTTTTGCTTTCGCTAAGCCTAAAGCCAAGGTATGCTATAAGCAAGGAAATGCCCTCAAAGGCTGTAAAAACTACTATATATAAAAGCTTTGGAACCTCTTGCATTGTTTTTATCTCAGGATTTATTAATTCCTGCGCAAATGTTACACCGATTTCCAAAACCGCCATTCCTGCCGAAAATGCAGCAAAGCTGGTAATAAGCGAGAAAATAAGTCTTATTCCGAAGGTAATAGCATAGCCCTGTGCGAAATAACCAAAATCTAATCTTCTACTATTTTTAAACAAGTTATAGAAAACGAAAAATCTAATTACCAGCTCAAGAGCCATAAAGACAACTATTTCTAAAAGCGTGCGCAAAGCGCCCTCATCAACAGCCATTCTTATAGGATAAATTGCAAAGCCAAGGAAAAATGCAACAAGTAAAACCTCTATTTCAATAAAAAGAAAATAAAGAAGTCCGCCACGCCAGTTAACCTTTGGTCTATCGTTCATACCCTTCTCCCCTTCTTTGCTTATTTCAATTTAATTATAACACAAAGTGTTTATGCTTTCAAGTGTGAAAAAAGCACCCGGTTGGGTGCTTTTTTATTCTCTTATTGCAAATGAAATGCCCTCTAGCTTTTCTATTTCTTGGCGAGTGTTCTCTGCGCTTTGTGTGGTCGTGGTGATATATAAGCCAAGATTGCCAACTATACCACTTCTTGCCGAGGAAACCTCAACATGCGCCTCGTGGCCGAGAACATCCCTTACCTCCTCGGTAATTCTGCCGGATTCCTCCACCCTTGATATTTCTGCATATATGTGAACTGATTTTTTGCTTTTGCGCTCAAGTATTGTAAGAACCGATGCTGTGAAGATTAATGCGCCCATTGCAACAAGCGCACCAAGATAAAATCCATAGCCGATTGCAATACCGATTGTTGCAGTTGCCCACATACCGGCTGCGGTGGTTAAGCCTGTTATTACACTGTTTTTCTTAACAATAATCATTCCGGCACCGAGGAAGCCAATACCAGAGATAACCTGTGCCGGTATTCTTGCTATATCATCAAAGCCACCCATTTTTGCAATATAAACGCTGATTAGCGCTGTCATTGCCGAGCCAAGACAAACCAAAATATGTGTGCGTAGTCCTGCCGGACGTCCGCTTCTGCCTCTTTCGCTTCCGATAAGTCCACCGACGATAACAGCAAGGATTATTCTTAAAATAATTGATACCCAGCTAAGGTCAACAACATATGAATTCAAAAATTCAATAAAACGGTCCATAGTGCCTCCGTTTAATATATTTTATATATTAACATTATAGCAAGGTAGCTATAAAATGTCAATCAATTTTCTCTAAACGAGAAAACCTTTGTAAGCAATGGCTGAGCACCAGTTTTTGGGTCAGTTTCCATTATTAAAATATCCTTCATATATTCGTTCCATCGGTCAACCACTGGGCTTTCCTTCTGCACCTTGGCAGCATATTCAATTCCCTTTTCGCACTCGTAATAGCCAAAAAGCTCATTGCCGACGTTCCAAATTGTGTAATTAACAATGCCGGCGCTTTCTAAAACCTCTTTCATTTCGTCCCAAATAGCGTCGTGCCTTTTAATATATTCGTCAAGGGCGCCATCAACAATTTTGCCCTTCCATGCGTATTTTTCCATAATAACACCACCTTTTATATGATTATAGCATATACTTGCATCTAAATCAATGATAAAAAAACAGCACCATAAGGTGCTGTTTTTTAAGAATTACATTTCCAACAAGGTACATAGCCCATACCGTCACAGCTTCTGCACCTCTCTGATCCTGTCGGACAATAAGTACATAAAGCTGTTTCATTCCCTTTTATATAGACCCCTCGACCACCGCATATATAACAAGAGTATTCCACTCTTCCTTTGCCATGGCATCCGCGACAAAGCCTTACTCCGGAGTTGTTACAATAAAAATGCTATGCGACGGATTGGGGATTTCTTTAATTGGTTTTTTAATACCCAAGACTTTTTAGATTTAGAACAAGAAATAAAATAAAAAGGGCACCGATTTGGTGTCCTTTTTGTTTTGGCTGGGCATTTTGTTTGTAATTTGAACTTATTTGCTCACACATTCCTTTAAACGCTCCAATAGCTTGACTATTATTCCGTTTTTAAGCATTGATACTAATGAGCCAGCACAAAACTTTTCTTTGCGAACAATTGCAGTTAAGCATGTGCCAATTTCTGAAATTGTCATTTTAGAAATATCTCTTTTCATAATATCCAAATCATTCCACCCATTGTTTTTCATATTTTTAACATAATTAAAATCTTTGATAGACGAGGAATAAACTGCTTTTTGAAACTGATTGACAATATCGGGAT
>JAZNFR010000236.1:0-2366 GCA_045576055.1 Eubacteriales bacterium | reverse complement strand
TATTGTGTTAAAATATCTTAGGTTAAATTATGTTTTTAAAATCCACACAGTTACTTTTTGTGCGCCATAAAAGGAGCTATAAAAATGGAAACTAAATTTAAAAAAATCGGTATATTAACCTCCGGTGGTGATGCACCAGGTATGAACTCCGTTATTAAGAGTGTTACCTGCGCTGCTATCAATCAAGGTGTTGAGGTTGTTGGTATTTTAGGTGGATATTCCGGTCTTATTAACGATAGAATCCGTCCTCTTTCAAAGAATGATGTTGCTGGAATTGTTTCTCTTGGTGGCACATTTCTCTATTCTGACCGTTGTGACGAGTTCAAGACAGAGGAAGGTATGCAAAAGGCTATTGCAACCTGCAAGAGGCACAATATAGACGGAATCATCGCTATCGGTGGTGACGGCACATTTAGAGGTGCTACCGACCTTAGCATAAGAGGAGTACCTTGCATCGGTGTTTCTGGCACTATTGATAATGATATTACAGCTTCTGATATTACAGTTGGATATGACACTGCTATGAATACTGTTATGAAGCTTGGTGATGCGCTACGTGATACATGCGAATCACACGCAAGATGTAACGTGGTAGAGGTTATGGGACGCAATGCTGGATATATCGCTATCGAAACCGGTCTTGCCCTCAACGCTATCGGTGTTGCTATACAAGAAATACCTTTTGATAAGGAAACACTATTTAAAAAAATGAAAGATGCTTGTGCAAACGGCAAGCGTAGCTTTATTGTTGTAGTAGCTGAAGGCCTTGGTGGCGAATTCAGTGAAAGCTTAGTGAAGGAGATTGAGGAAAGCACAGGCATTGAAACAAGATTTGTTCGTCCTGCCCACATTGTTCGTGGTGGCGTTCCCACTCTTGCTGATAGAAACTTCGCAGCAAAATGCGGTTATAAGGCTGTCGAGCTTCTTTTAAACGGTGTTAGCGATGTTGTTGTTGTTTCTAGACACGACGAGATCACTTCAATGGAAATCAAGTTTGCACTTATCCTTGACAGAATGTATAAAAACAAGCTAAAGGATGATGACCTTGAAGGCTTCACAGATGAGCAAATTAAACAAATGAAAGCGATTTGCAAGGAAAGACGCGACTACTTCGTTAATATGTACGAGGTTGTTAACGCAATTGGTTATTGATTAAAAAAAGCAGATTTCAAACGAAATCTGCTTTTTGTTATTATGCTTCTTTAATTTCTTCACCAGCAACTATTGCCTCTTTTATCTCTTCATCCTCAAGTACAACAGCTTCTTTAACCTCATTATTTTGAGGAATCACTGCTTCCTTGATTTTGTCATCCTTTGGGATAACGGCATCTTTTATTTCGGAAGCTTCTTTCTTTTTTGCAATAACTACTTTCTTTTGTGGTTGAGGAGGATTTTGTGACTCTTCTTTAACTTGAGGCTCTTCCTTTTTTGGCTCCTCTATCTTTTCCTTCGGAAATTCTTCAACTGGTGCTGTAGTTGGATTCTTTTTAGCAAGAACAATCATTAAAATACCAGCAACAGGATTACAGAAAATTAATGTCAAAACAGCGATAGTAACTGTATATTGATGCTTTGCAATTTTATTTAAGGCTATAAAGCCGAATACGATTGGAACGATAAAAACCGCACCAAATATTGTTCCTATAATAGTAAAAATTTTCGCAAGTAATTCCATAATACGCCCTTTCATATGAATAAACTAACATCTATAAATAAGTATACCACCAAGCAACCGATTTGTCAATAAATTAGTAGTATTGTTAATGTGGAATTTTAAATTATATTATGCTCATATGTTCATATATTAAATGAAATAAAAGGATGTCAAACTAATGACATCCTTTTTCATCTTACTATTAGTCAGCAAGCTTAATGAGAGCCATTTCAGCGGCATCTCCACGTCTCGGACCGAGCTTGTATACTTGTGTGTAACCACCTACGCGATCAGCATATTTTGGAGCGATTACGTCAAAGAGCTTCTTAACTACATCCTCTTTTGTGATGTATGCAAGAGCTTCTCTACGAGCAGCAAGTGTATTCTTCTTACCGAGTGTTATCATTTTATCAGCAACGCAACGAAGTTCCTTTGCTCTTGTAAGTGTGGTCTCGATTGAGCCCTTTTCAAGAAGCAATGTAACCATACCACGAAGCATAGCGGTTCTGTGGTCTGTTGGTCTGCCGAGTTTTCTTGTTCCTGGCATTGATTTATCCTCCTTTGCCGATTTTACCTTGCCATATCAAATATGGCTATATGAGCCTATTTTGCTCTTAATTAGTCTTCTTCTTTTCTAAGAGAAAGACCAAGAGATTCAAGTTTGTTTTTAACTTCATCGAGGGATTTCTTACCGAGGTTCTTGAACTTCATG
>JAZNFR010000235.1:0-1909 GCA_045576055.1 Eubacteriales bacterium | reverse complement strand
AAAATGCCCTCTATGTCGGTCATAGTGATAAGTCTTTCTGCCTTCATCTCACCTGCTATAAAAGCAGCCGCTGTGTCGGCATTGATGTTATAAACATTTCCCTTATCATCACAGCCTATTGTTGATACAACAGGAATATATCCCTTTTCTAAAAGGTCAGTAATTGGCTTTACATCAACCTCGGTAATTTTACCAACGTAACCAAGACGAGTATCCTTCATTTCTGCCTTTATCATATGTCCATCAAGGCCAGAAATACCAATAGATTTACCACCGTTGATTTCAAGCATATTTACAAGAGATTTATTGATTTTACCAGCGAGAACCATTTGAACAACGTCAGCAGTTTCCTTATCTGTTACACGAAGTCCCTCGAAAAATACGGATTCCTTGCCGATTTTCTTAAGTGTTTCGGTAATTTCCGGACCACCACCATGAACCAAAACAACCTTAACACCGATAAGGTGCAAAAGGACAATGTCCTCCATTACCTGTTCCTTTAGCTGCTCGTTTATCATTGCGTTTCCACCATATTTTATAACAACTATTTTGTCGTAATATTTTCTGATATATGGTAGCGCTTGTGTAAGTATTACAGCCCTTTGTTGATTTGTAATCTTAATTGGCTCTATATTTTTCATTATGTTCTATAATCTCCATTAATTCTTACATAATCGTATGTGAGGTCACATCCCCAGGCGGTAGATTTTGCATTTCCGTCACCTAATACGATTTTGATTGTTATTTCTTCCTCTAAAAGAATTTCCTTTGCCTTTTCTTCAGAAAAATCAACACCTGCGCCGTTTTCGCAAACGCTGATTTCTCCCTTTTTAGAAACAAAAGAAACAAAAACCTTGTTAACGTCAACCTCAGCACCACTGTAGCCGATTGCACAAAGCACACGTCCCCAGTTTGCATCAGAGCCGAACATTGCGCTCTTTACAAGTGATGAGCAAATTACACTTTTTGCAATAATCTTGGCATTGGCTTCATCCTTAGCGCCATCGACAGTACATTCGAGAAGCTTTGTAGCGCCCTCGCCGTCTCCTGCGATTCTGCGACAAAGATTTACCGTTATTGTGTTGAGTGCGCACATAAATGCGTCAAAATCCTCGCCTTCCTCGGTGATTTCATTGTTTTCTGCCATACCATTTGCAAGGATTGTAACCATATCATTAGTCGAGGTGTCACCATCAACACTAACCATATTAAATGTGCTTTGAATATCGGTTGAAAGCGCCTTTTGAAGCATTTTAGCGCTTATATTACAGTCGGTTGTGATAAACACAAGCATTGTTGCCATATTAGGATGAATCATTCCTGAACCCTTAGCAATACCACCAATTTTGCATTCTTTTCCACCAACCTCGAAGCTAATTGCGATTTCCTTTAGCCTTGTGTCGGTAGTCATAATGCCCTCTGCCGCATCTTGGCTTTTGTCAGCGGCTAATCCACTAACAAGAGATGGAATACCGTTGGCAATAGGTGTAATATCAAGAGGCTGACCAATAACACCTGTTGACGCAACAACAACATCGCTTGCGCTTATATTAAGCTCCTTGCCGAGAAGATTGCACATTTCAGTTGCAATCTCAATGCCGTTTGCGTTGCAGGTGTTTGCATTTCCGCTGTTGCAAATAACAGCCTGCGCATAACCATCGCTAATATTGTTTTTAGTTACAGTTAAAGGCGCGCCCTTAACCTTATTTGTTGTATATACGGATGCGCATGTTGCTTTTTTCTCAGAGTAAATTAGCGCTAAATCCTTTTTAGATTTGTTTTTACGTATTCCACAGTGAATACCATTTGCCAAAAAGCCTTTAGCAGCGCAAACTCCGCCATTTATCAAATTCATATTTGCTCCTTAAATTACAAGAGTTTTTGTTTTGTCCTCGCCAAGAACGATATT
>JAZNFR010000234.1:0-3349 GCA_045576055.1 Eubacteriales bacterium | reverse complement strand
CGGGCTTTTCTTATAAAGAGACCATAAAAACAGGGTCGCTTTCAGCTGCTAATGGTGGTTATACAGACGTTTGCACAATGCCAAACCTAAAGCCGGTGCCAGACAGTAAAGAGAATCTAGAGGCGCAGCTCAGTATAATAGAAAAGGATGCAAAAATTGGCGTTCATCCTTACGGCTCAATTACCGTTGGACAAATGGGTGAATCCCTTGCCGATCTTGACGGAATGAAGGATTTGGCTATCGCCTTTTCCGATGACGGACGTGGAGTTCAGAGCGATTCTATGATGGCCTCGGCTATGCAAAAAGCCAAGGAGCTTGACAAAATCATAGTTGCGCACTGCGAAATAAACGAGCTACTAAAGGGTGGCTACATTCACGATGGAGAGTTTGCAAGGCTACACGGCATGAAGGGCATATGCTCCGAAAGTGAGTGGGGACAAATCAAGCGCGATATTGAGCTTGTAAAAAAGATAGGCTGTAAATATCACGTTTGCCACATCTCAACAAAGGAAAGCGTCGAGCTAATCCGTCAAGCAAAAAAGGACGGTGTAGATATCACAGCTGAGACAGGACCTCATTATCTTGTGTTCAACGACATGATGATAAAAGACGAGGGCAGATTTAAAATGAACCCACCTATAAGAAGCGAACAGGATAGACTCGCACTTGTAGAAGGAATAAAGGACGGCACTATTGATATGATTGCCACAGATCACGCACCTCATTCACACGAGGAAAAAAGTAAGGGTCTTTCTGGCAGTAATATGGGTGTTGTCGGACTTGAAACTGCGTTTGCAGTAATGTACACACACTTTGTAAAAACAGGCGAAATCACAATGGAAAAGCTGCTTGAGCTTATGTGTTATAACGCAAGAAAGCGCTTTGGCATTGAGCTGGGTGAATCCTATACAGTCTTTGACCTAGGAAAGAAATTTAAGGTTGACCCAGATAAGTTTTTATCAATGGGCAAGGCAACACCATTCGAGGGCGACGAGCTTTATGGCGAGTGCTTAATGACCGTCAAGGACGGAAAAATAATTACAGTTAATAATGCAGAATATACAGGAGAGTGAAACACTATGGCAAAGAGAACAGACATCAAAAGAGTAATGATTATTGGTTCGGGCCCAATTATTATCGGTCAAGCGGCAGAGTTTGACTATGCAGGAACACAAGCGTGTCTTGCACTCAAGGAGGAGGGCTACGAGGTTATCCTTGTAAACTCTAACCCTGCAACAATTATGACAGACACAACTATTGCTGATAAGGTATATATGGAGCCACTAACACTTGAATATGTGGCAAAGATTATTCGTCACGAAAGACCAGATGCAATAGTTCCTGGTATCGGTGGACAAACAGGTCTTAACCTTGCTATGCAGCTTGAAAAGAAGGGCATTTTAAAAGAGAATGGCGTTGAGCTTCTCGGTACAAGCTCAAAGAGTATAGAAAGAGCAGAGGATAGAGAACTATTCAAGGAGCTTTGCCAAGAAATTGGTGAGCCTGTAATTCCATCTGAAATTGCTAATAATATGGAAGAGGCAATGGCAGCTATTGAAAAAATCGGCTTCCCAGTTGTTCTTCGTCCTGCATTTACCCTCGGTGGTACAGGTGGCGGCTTTGCTTACAATATGGAAGAATATGTTGTTCTTGCCGAGGGCGCTTTGGCAGCTTCCCCTGTTCATCAGGTTCTTGTTGAAAAGAGCGTAAAGGGCTACAAGGAAATCGAATTTGAGGTTATGCGCGATGGCGAGGACAACGCAATAACAATTTGTGGTATGGAAAACATCGACCCAGTTGGCGTACACACTGGCGACTCACTTGTTGTTGCTCCTATCTTGACTCTTAATGAAAAAGACCACAAGATGCTAAACGATAGCGCAATTAAGCTAATCAAGGCACTTAAGATTTCTGGCGGATGTAACGTTCAGTTCGCACTTAACCCAGAAACAAGCGAATATTACTTGATCGAGGTTAACCCTAGAGTTAGCCGTTCCTCAGCTCTTGCATCTAAGGCAAGTGGCTACCCAATTGCAAGAGTAACTGCAAAGGTTGCTTTAGGTATGACTCTTGACGAAATTACAGTTGCTGGTGCTAAGGCATCACACGAGCCAAGACTTGACTATATCGTTGCTAAGTTCCCACGCTTCCCATTCGATAAGTTTACAACTGTTCCAAACAAGCTTGGCACTCAAATGAAGGCAACTGGTGAGTGTATGGGCATCGGCTCTAATCTTGAGGAGTGCTTGCTCAAGAGCGCAAGAAGCTTGGAAATCGGTGTTTGCCACCTCCATATGGCTAAGTTTGACGAAAAGACAACAGAAGAAATTGTTGAATATATTAACGAGTTCCACGATGACAACGCCTTCGCAGTTTGTGAGCTACTTCGCCGTGGCATGACAACTAAGGAGCTTCACGAAATCACAAAGATTACTGAATATTTCTTAAAGTCATTTGAGAAAATCGTTAAGATGGAAAAAGCTCTTTCCGAAAACGTTAACGACGCAAAGCTTCTAAAGGAAGCGAAGGAAATGGGCTTTAGCGACAAATATATTGCTAAGCTTTGGAATACTTGCGAAAAGACTGTATATGGTTTCCGCCACGAAAACGGAATTATCCCTAGCTTTAGAATGGTTGATACAGCGCACGTAGGCGCATATACACCATATTTCTACTCCTCATACGAGGGCAAGAATGAGTCAATCCACACAGCAAAGAAAAAGATTATCGTGCTTGGTGCAGGTCCAATCCGTATCGGTCAGGGTGTTGAGTTTGACTATTCAACAGTTCACGCAGTAACAACAATCAAAAAATGTGGCTACGAGGCTATCATTATTAATAATAACCCAGAAACAGTTTCAACCGACTACACAACCTCAGACAAGCTTTACTTTGAGCCACTTACTGTTGAGGACGTTATGGAGGTTATCGAGTTTGAAAAGCCAGACGGCGTAATTGCTTCTCTTGGTGGACAAACAGCTATTAACCTAGCCGCTCCACTTTATGAAAGAGGAGTAAAATTAATCGGTACAGATTGCCAAGCAATTGACAGAGCCGAAAACCGTGATACCTTTGAAAAGATTCTTGAGGAATTAGAAATCCCTCAGCCAAAGGGACAAGCAGTTACAAACATTCCAGACGGCGTAAGAGTAGCAAAAGAGGTTGGTTATCCAGTTCTTGTTCGTCCTTCATTCGTTCTTGGTGGACGTGCAATGCAGCTCGTTTCTAACGAAAAGCAGCTTCGTCAATACCTAAGAACAGCCGTTGAAATTGACGAGGACAAGCCAGTTTTGGTTGACCACTATATCAGAGGTAAAGAGGTTGAGGTTGACGCAATCTGCGACGGACA
>JAZNFR010000233.1:0-8400 GCA_045576055.1 Eubacteriales bacterium | reverse complement strand
AATAAAATTGAAATTTTTGTTAAAAAATAAAAACATCTCAAAAAGCCTTGAAAAGCGAATATCAATGTGGTATCATATTAGCGTGCTTAAATATCGAATAAGCACTGCAGAGTAAATATGCGTGCGTTAAGTGTTTATGGGACGGGGAGTTGCCTTTAAAACGAAAACAATAGTTGCGATTCGCATATTGCATCCCGCTGTCAATTTATTGACTTCCGAATGATTATCATTCATATATGATGCGAGATCTGTACTTTCTTATTTTAAGGAGGTGCTTTTTTTATGCATAATAACAAGAAAAAGAAATTGTTGTTTTCTACTAAAAAGCTTGTTTTTATGGCAGTTATGATTGCCTTATCAATAATTTTGGGTAAGTTTTTGGCTATTAACGTAACAACAATGATTAGAATCAGCCTGGAAAATCTACCAATTATTTTAACAGCAGTTACACTTGGTCCTTTAGCTGGTGGTATGGTTGCTTTTGTTTCTGATATTATTGGTTGCGTTATTAGAGGTTATGAAATTAATCCAATAGTAACCTTTGGCGCAATAGCCATAGGAGTTATCTGTGGCTTGATAGCAAAGCAAAGGACTATTTCTAAAAAATGGGTAGTAAAGCTGGTAATAGCTGTATATGTTGCTCACTTTTTCGGTTCTGTTCTTATAAAAACCTTAGGTGTTTCAGCCTTCTACCTTTCTAATTACAATATGGGATTTGTTCCATTGTTCTTTATTAGATTTGGTGTTTATATTGTAACAGCCGCTATCGAAATAGGAATAATACTGCTTCTTATGAAAAATAAATCACTCAGAAGCCAGCTTTTAAATGTAAAAAGGGAAAAGAAAAATGAATTATAGTGAAGCACTTGAATATATTCATTCGATAAATTGGACATTTTGCAAGCCTGGACTTGATAGAACCTATGAGCTTTGTAAAGGACTTGGCAATCCGCAAGATAGCCTGAAATTTATACATGTAGCAGGTACGAACGGAAAAGGCTCATTTTCCTCAATGCTTTCTAGTGTACTAAGGGAGGCGGGCTACAGGGTTGGACTATATACATCTCCTTACATAACCTATTTCAATGAAAGAATGGCTATAAATGGAGAGCCGATTTCAAATGATGAGCTTGTAGAGGTTACTGAAAAGGTTAAAAAAATAGCAGATAATATGGATGACAAGCCAACTGAGTTTGAGTTAGTAACCGCAATTGCATTTGAATATTTTAGTAAAAACAAGTGCGATTATGTTGTGCTTGAATGCGGTCTTGGTGGCCGTCTTGACTCTACAAATGTTATAAAAACCTCTGTTTTGTCAGTAATAACAGGAATCGCTCTTGAACATACATCTATCCTTGGTGACACTATTCCTAAAATAGCATATGAAAAGGCAGGAATAATAAAGGAAAATGTTCCAGTGCTTTGGTGTGGAGATGATGTAAATGCGAAAAATGAAATTGAAAAAGTGGCAAAAATCAACCACTCTCCCGTGCATTTTGCCAAACACACTGAAATTAAAATCAAAGAAATGACGCTTGATCACACTGTTTTAGACTATCTTGAGTATAAAGACATAGAAATTAAATTGCTTGGCACATACCAGCCCCTTAACTGTGCAAATGTATTATCCGCGGTGGAAATATTAAATCAGCGTGGACTAAAAATCAGCGAAGAGCATGTAAAAAATGGTCTTAAAAGTGCAAAATGGCAAGCAAGATTTGAAAAAATTTGCTTAAATCCACTTGTGATTTTCGATGGTGCGCACAATCCAGAAGGCGTCCTTGCATCCGTAACAAGCGTTAAAAGATATTTTGGATGCGAAAAGGTTTGCTCTTTAACTGGAGTAATGGCTGATAAGGATTATAATTATATTGCTGAAAAAATATCAGAAATTGCCGATCGTGTTTTTTGCATCACACCTGACAATCCTCGTGCATTAGATGCTAAAAAATACAGCGAAGTCTTTTCTTCTATTGGGGTTGAAGCCTCATATCACGAAACGGTAAAGGATGCGGTAGAATGCGCCATTTCCTTTGCGAAAGCTAATGAAAAGTCACTTGTTTGCCTCGGCTCACTTTATATGTATTCAGAGGTTGCAAGCTTGATAAAGAATAAAACTAATTAAAATTTAAAAGGAGAATGCCTATGGGATGGTTTTGGCTATCATTAACACTTGGGCTAGCAACGCTTGAGCTTGCTACCTTGCGTCTTATATTTGTTTGGTTTTCCATCTCGGGCTTCCTTACAACAATAGTTACAGCATCATTTAGTGAGATATCAATAGGCTGGCAGATAGTGGTTTTTGTTGCATTATCCTTGGCTCTATTTTTCTCAACACGACCACTTGTTAAGAAAATTATGAAGAAAAACAAATAACTAAATAAAAAAGCACTTCGTTTGAAGTGCTTTTTATATTTCGGCATATATATATTCGCCATCTGTGCTTAAAATATGAGCTCTTATAATTTGTCCACCAAGAGAAGCGCTGCTTTTCGCCTTAACCTCAATGAAGTTAGGAGTGTGACCCAAAGCGTACTCTCCGTTATAGGATTCAAAAAGAACCTCAACGGTTTCATTGGATTTTATAAAGCCTTCGAGTAAACGCTTTTTTGTTTTCTTTTGCATTGCTTCAAGTCGATGCAGCCTTGCTTTTTTTATTTCCTCCGGTACTTGATTCGGCATTGTCGCAGCTGGTGTACCCTCGCGCTTAGAATAAGGAAAAATGTGAAGATGCAGAAATTCAGCCGATTTTAAGAACTCATATGTTTCTTCAAAATCCTCATCACTCTCACCGGGGAAGCCCACGATTATATCAGCAGACAACATAAGATTTTTAAAGCTTGATTTCAAATAGTCAAGGCGCTCTTTTGCCGTGTCAATATTGTACTTTCTTCTCATTGCATTTAAGGTTTTTGAGCAGCCACTTTGCATAGAAATATGGAAGTGTGGCATAACCTTATCTAAGCCTTTAATCGCATCAACAAAAGCTTTGTCAACATTAAATGGATCAAGTGAGCCAAGACGAATTCGCTTTAGTCCTTCAATTTTATTTACCTCTGATAGTAGAGAGGCAAGAGTAGTTCCGTCTTTTAGGTCCTTGCCGTAAGAGGCCGTTTCGATTCCTGTAAGAACAACCTCGCAACACCCGTCGTTTACTATTGCCTCAACCTCGGATAGTACATTTTTAGCAGAATTTGAGCGCACGCTTCCTCTTGCATAAGGAATAATGCAATATGCACATTTGGAATCACAGCCATCTTCAATCTTTACAAAGGCACGAGTTCGGGTCAATGGAGCACCAACCTTCATTGTGTCAAAACAACCATTAAATATATTAAAATCGAACACAGGCTTGGGCTTTTTCTCAAAAATAGTAAGCGCAATATCTGGAATTTTTGATTTTACATTGTTGCCAACAACAAAGCTAACACCATTTATTTCACTCGCTTTTTGAGGATTGATTTGCGAAAAGCAACCAGTGACTATTATGGTAGCATCAGGATTTTCCTTTGCGCATTTTCTTATAAACTGTCTAGATTTTCTATCGCTTTCGCTAGTAACCGAGCAGGTGTTGATTATGTAAATATCACTCTTTTGACCTAAAGGAACAATTTTAACACCACGGCGCGAAAGCTCTTGCATAATAAAATCGCTTTCGTATTGATTAACCCTACAGCCAAGAGTTAAAACACTTGCAGTAATATTCACGCAAAACACCTCCTTGATAAATATAGAACCATTTTAACACATTTTAACCGATATGTAAACTAAAATCAAAAATAAACTTGCAAATATTTGAATTTGCATTTATAATATAAATATCTAATTCAGTACAGTAGGAAGTAGTATGAGAGAGTTTAAAATCAATTCCAACGACCAAGGACAGCGCCTTGACAAGTTTATTCAAAAAACCGTCAAGGGCATACCTACGTCTTTAATGTATAAGTCAATACGAACGAAAAAGATTAAGGTTAATAGAAAAAGAGCAGAGCTAAACCAAATTTTAAATTTGGGCGATACTGTTCAAATGTTTTTAGCTGAGGATTTTTTCTCTGAAAAAATTACATCTTGTGAATTTGCTAGTATTAAACCGAATCTAAATATAGTTTATGAAGATGAAAACTTGTTGATTTGTGATAAGCCAGCAGGTGTTTTAGTTCATTCTGGTGATGGCGATGGCAAAATTAGTGGCGATGGCAAATCAAACGAACGAGGAACACTTATATATCATATTCAAGCATATCTATATCAAAAAGGTGAATATAATCCGGAAAATGAAAATTCCTTTGCCCCTGCGCTTTGCAACAGAATAGATAGAAACACGGGTGGAATGGTTATTTCTGCTAAGAATGCACAGGCGTTACGTGATATGAACGAGCGAATAAAAAGCAATAATATCACAAAGTTTTATTTATGTGCCGTTCATGGCAAGCCACCACAAAAAACAGACACTCTGTCTGATTTTTTGATAAAGGACCACAAAAATAATAAAGTTAAGGTGCTTAAAACTTCTATAAAAGGTGCGAAAGAAATTATCACAAAATATAAGCAATTATCATACAATTCAAAAGCCGACATTTCACTTTTAGAGGTAGAGCTTGTAACTGGAAGAACACATCAAATCAGAGCCCATATGGCACACATTGGCAATCCTCTTTTGGGTGATGGCAAATATGGCAAGGAGGATAGGCTAGGCGCTTCAATGTATAAGCACCAAGCACTATATTCCTATAAATTAAGGCTTGAAAATGCTGATGATTCACTTGCATATTTAAATGGTAAGGAAATAACTGTAGACAAGAAAGGTATATATTTTTTGCGCGAATTTCCTAAATATACCTTATAGTTAATATAAAATATTATAAATTTACCAAAAAAGTGTTGACATATTTGTTCTTTTGTTATAAAATATATTTATAAAAATTATATATCTTCAAGGAGGATTCCATGGGAAAAATTACAGACAGAAGAGAAAGAACAGCCCATACCGTTATCGAAAATAAAGCGGTGTTGGCAGAAGGAAAGAAGCCAAAGGGCGAATTTCCATACAAAAAATTGATTATTGCAGTTTTGGCAGTTATTGCAGTTGTTGCGTGCATTCTTCTTGTTATGAATGCTTTTGTTGACTCATATGCTGACAAATTTAATACCGGTGACTCACATATGGATGCCGTTGCTACAGTTAAGCCAACTGGTGATTTGTATGAAAACACTGCAGAAATGTTGAAAAATCCAGAGTTCCGTGATGCTTATTTAGCAGCTAGAGCTAACTATGCTGCAGCAAGTGCAGATATCAAGTCTGATGATAACATCTATAACTACGTTGTTGACATTACAGCTCCTACTGATGCGGATACAGCAAACATTTCAGTAATTATGATTCTTTCATTAGATAAAACTACTGATAAGATTTCATACTTTGCTATCAACAAGGCAGCTCTTGTTGAAATTCCAAGCATCGGTACAGTAGGACCTATTTACGACGCATATGCGTTCGGCGGTTCAGCTCTTCTTACAAGAACTGTTCAAGAAAACTTTGGTATTAGAATTGATGGATATGTAGATATGCCAATTGAAGCTTTCGTTCAAGCAACACTTGATGTTGGTGGCGTAGAGATTAATGACCAAACACTCACAGAGGATGAGCAAAAGCTTGATACCGCAGCAAAGATTTATGCTTATGTTGAAGAGGCAGAGGATAGAAATGCTGCAATGACAGAGGTTATTAAGAGCCTTGCTGTTAAATCTGCAGACGCAGGTGTTATGGGTCTTAAGAGCACTGTTGATACAATTGCCGACACTCTTACAGCTAGCGTAGATCGTGACGACTTTGGTGAACTTGTTAAGATGCTTGTTGGTATGTTGAAGAATGATGCGAGCGTATTCCAAATCGGATACGATTCAGCTACTACTGTGCTTAAAAAGGAGCATCCAAGTTGGACTGAGCCATATACTGAGTTTATGCTAATCAACTATGCATACGAGGTTGCAAAGCTCCAAGCTAACATTTATGCTGAAAAATAATAAATTAAAAACCGACCTTGTGTCGGTTTTTATTTAGGATGAACGTCACCTTTTTAAAACATACAAGGTGACAATGGAGAAAAATGAAACTAATAGAAAATATAATTGCTATATTAAATAATAATGTTGGAAAAGCTATTTCAGGTGAGGAAATTGCAAAGCAGCTTGGTGTTACAAGGAATAGCGTTTGGAAGTCAATAAACAAATTAAAAAATCATGGGTTTGACATTAAATCAAGCCCAAATTCTGGTTATATTTTAAATAAAAAAATTGATGTTTTCAATGTAGAAAGCGTAAGCTCCTATTTAAAATCTTTTCATTCAATTATAATACATGATAAAGCTGAGTCATCAAATAAAATCGCTAAAGAGCTTGCCCTTGCTGGTGAAAAAGAGGGAACAGTTGTTGTCGTTAAATCTCAAACTGCTGGCAGAGGGAGAATGGGTAGAAGCTTTATTTCTAGTAGCGAAAACGGGCTTTATTTAACAATTGTTTTAAGGCCAAAGATACTTGCCGCTGATGCACTTGCAATTACAGTTTTAGGTGCAGTTGCAGTTGCTGAGGCTATTGAAAAAACAAGCAGAGTGGCAACTCAAATAAAATGGGTGAATGATATTTATATAGGAAAGAAAAAGGTGTCAGGTATTCTTTGCGAGGCTGGGTTTAATTTTGAAAGTGGAATGCTTGATTATGCAGTTGTTGGAATAGGGGTCAACATTTCACCACCGAACGGTGGCTTTGATGATGAGATTTCTCAAATTGCTACATCGATTTATGAAAATAGCGCACCCTGTGGTTATAAATCGCTTCTTTGTGCTGAAATAATTAATACTTTTTTTGAATATTATGAAAATATACAAGAAAAAGGATATATGGAAGCATATAAGCAGAAATCTAATATACTAGGTAAAGAAATAGAAATTGATGTTGGTGGTAAAATTACATGTGGAACAGCAATAGGAATTGACGAAAGGGCTAATCTTATTGTTAAAACTGAAAATGGCGAAAAAGCCTTTAATTCTGGCGATGCAAGGATTAAAAAGTGGTAATATGGAGAATAAAGGCATAAAGTCACTTGTACAAGTTTCTTTGATGGTGGCATCAGTAGTTATTATATCTCAAATATCAATTCCTACTGCACTTGGCGTTCCAATTACACTTCAAATCTTAGCCATAGGCTTAGTAGGATATTTATTTAGCACCAAAAAGTCGCTTCTTGTTCTATTTATATATGTTGCAATTGGAGCTATTGGAATACCTGTTTTTGCTAATTTTAATGGTGGATTATTTCATTTAATTAATTATACTGGTGGATTTATATGGGGCTTTTTTCCGCTTGTTGTCTTGTGCTCGTTAAAAACGGGAAAGCTTAAAATTCCAATGGGAATATTAGGAGTTTTGATTTGTCATTTCATTGGAGCTTTACAGTATTCACTAGTTGGCAAAGTCCCATTTTATGTTGCGATGATGACATCGTCGCTCCCGTTTATTTTAAAAGATATGTTACTTTTGATTGCGTCTTATTTTTTAGCAAAAATGATATTAAAACGCATAAAAACAAATTAAAAAGCAGAGCTTTTTGCTCTGCTTTTATTCATTTACACTATTCCAGTTGATTTCGGTATATCCGTTTGCTTTTAGAAATTCATTTGCACGTGAAAACGGACGAGAACCGAAAAAACCATTGTATGCAGAAAGTGGAGAAGGATGTGCCGATTCAATAACTAAATGATTTTTGTTAGTTATATATTTTTTCTTTGAACGGGCATTGCCACCCCAAAGAATAAACACAAGTGGTTCGTTCCTTTCGTTTAGCTTTTTTATAACCTCATCGGTAAAAATTGACCAACCAATATTTTGATGGCTGTTAGCCTGTCCTTGACGTACAGTCAGTGTCGCATTCAAAAGTAAAACGCCTTGCTTAGCCCAAGATGTAAGCTCACCATGATTTGGAATTTCCATGCCGATATCTGAGTTTAATTCCTTATAAATATTGACTAAAGAAGGTGGAATCTTTATTCCTCTTTTAACAGAGAAGGATAGACCATGTGCTTGACCTATCTGGTGGTATGGGTCTTGTCCCAAAATTACAACCTTTGTTTCGTTATATGGAGTGTATTTTAGTGCGTTGAATATATCATACATTGAAGGAAATATCACGCGATAACGGTATTCTTCTTTCAAGAAATCGCGAATTTTTAAGTAATAATCCTTTTTAAATTCTTCGCCTAAAACTAAATCCCAATCGTTTCCTAAATTAACCATTTTCCTCTCCTTTGGCTGTCTATAATTATATCATACCATTTAATTAAATCTTTGTCAATAAAATTGACAAATAGGCTTGAAATATAAGGCTCCATATGAAGTCGGATCGTA
>JAZNFR010000232.1:0-7751 GCA_045576055.1 Eubacteriales bacterium | reverse complement strand
TTCATAATTATTACCATTATAACTTTCGGGCAAGATTAATTCTGTTTCATTTTCAAAGTAATCTATAAGATATATTTCGTTGTTGTTTACTACAGCAAATACATATCCGTCTTCTGTTTCTTTCAGTATGCTTTCCTCTTTAAGTGAGGTATGTATTACCTTTGCATAACAGCCTACGTCCCCGTTATTACTAGCACCCGCGGTAATATTCAAGTCTGACAAATTATATATTTCTACAAGTTTGTAACAACTACCGAATGCATCATATCCTATAGTCTTAACATTTTTGCCTATTATTATGCTTTCTAAATTGTGACAATAATAGAACGCATCTGTTCCTATACTTGTAACGCTATCGGATATAGTTGCATTTCTCAGGCTTCTGCAAGAACTAAACGCGTTTTCTCCTATAGATGTTACACTTTTGCTTATTACTATGCTTGTTATCGACCTGTTAAGGGAAAAGGCATATTTATAGATTTCATAATTCTTGCACATGAATGCATTTGGCAAAACAAGTTCAGATTCGTTACCCATATAACCTAATAAATAGTTAACCTCATCGTTATAAAAAATATAACCATTTTTGTTTTCAATTATTTTAGATTTTTCTGAAGCGTCGGTATAAATATTCAACGCATAGTGTTCAACTTGTTCATTATCCTCGTTGCCGATGGCAATTTCCAACTCAGATAAATTATATATTTCAACAAGCTTGTAGCAATGTGAGAATGTGTTTTCACCTATACTTATAATGCTTGAAGGAATTGTAACACTTATTAAATCATATTCCCCCGAAAACGCCCAGTTTTCAATCTCAGTTACTGGCAAGCCATTATGCTCCGAGCCGATGACAATAAACGGAGTTGTTGCTGTGCCAATTCCTGTGCAGATATACGCTGTTCCATCTGAATTTAATCCATATTCAAGTCCGGGCGTGCCTTCCTTTTCGTGCAATCCGCAACGTGTGCAGGTTGAATTTACAAAATTGTGTCCTGTGGCTGGAATGAATTCTTGCTCTATATAAATTTCGTCGCAGCCGTCAACTAAGCATGCAAGTCCAGCAGTCAAGCCATCATGAATGCATGTTGCATCTGCTCCATCAATCACTTCGACACCATAATGGACGTGAGCAAATTCACGTGAATTTAATTCTTTGTCGTATCCACAAATACTACATGCTAAAATGCTTTTAAACGAATAAATATACTGTGCACCATCGTTTTGTCTATCAAGCGTCGTTGTCTCAAGCAAGGTATGTGCCGATTCATCACTTTTTTCTCCACATTTGTTTTTACAAAGCAAATAGTGTCCATCTTCAGTGAATTCATATTCTCCACTAAAATCGTGTCCTTTTGCTGGAATAATTAGTTCCTCATAGGTTGTTGAGTCATATGTATATGTATATCCACTATTATATGAGCGACCGTCATAGTAAAACGCATCAGCACTTCTATATTCTTTCGAAAAATACAATTCACAATCTTCGCAGAAAAGATGTTCCCTTACTCCTGATTCCGTACAAGTTTCTGCTACACGCGAGTTATATGTCGTGTTGTGCTTTTTTGAAATTATTACATCATAATAAGCTTTGCAAATTTGACAAGTGTAGCGAGCTTTTCCTTTCATTGCGCATGTTGGCTCAATTAATATTTCTTTCTCGCAAAAGTCATGTAGCTTAGGAGCTGTTTCGTCCTTTTCTTCGCCGCATCGCTGGCAAACGTAATGAACTAAACCTGTTTGATAGCAGGTTGGCTCTGTTATTATTTCGCCCTCATCCCACAAATGTCCGAGTGCAGAAACTAATGTTGTTTGTGTGGAGCCACAAAACGTACATGTATGTAGCTTCTCGCCATCTTCGGTACAGGTTGGTTCTTTTATTACAATGCCATCATCATACGGGTGTGGCAGCATACTAGTTTCTTCTGTTTTTGTCGCTTGACAAACAGTACATGTATAGAGTTTTTCCCCCTTTGAAACACAGGTTGCTGCTGTTACCACTACTCCACCATCATATTTGTGATTTGTCGGAAGCTCAACTTCAATTATTGCAGCACAAAAATCGCAAATTCCAACCTTTATGCCTGTTTCATAGCAATTCGGTTCCTTTACTATGGTATATTCTTCACACTTGTGATTAGAGGTTTCAACCTCCTTGCACCTTGAGCATTCTCTAAAGTGGGTCAAGCCATCTTCAACATACTCGCCATATAGATGTCCCAACGCAGGAATCTTCTTCTCTGCTGCTACATAACTACAGTTTTTGCATCTAAATTCGTATTCTGAACCTCCGCTTGTACAGGTTGGTTCGCTTGAAAATCTTTCGAATTCATGAGGGTGAAGGACTAAAATATCACCAACAACCTGTGAATCTCCACATTCATCGCAAAGATCGGCTGAATAAGGTACATTTTCTCCTCCACAGCTCATATCAAAATCACATTTAATTACGTGATTATGACCTTTCGCCTTAACAACCTTTTGCTCACGAAGTATTTCCCCACATGTGGAGCACTCTTTGCCCTTTGTAAGGCCATCTCTCTCACATGTTGCCTCAACTGCAGGAATATCTTTCGCAGTATGAGTATGCTCTCCATTTCCCCCGTTGTTTGTGGAATCATCGTCGCTGTTTTTAACACAACCACAAGATGAAAGTGCAAATATTGCTGCTAAAACGATTGCTACCACAATTAAAAGTGTTAATGTCTTTTTCATTTTTATCTCCTTGAAGTTAGTTTGCTATATATTTTAATATTATCACTAACAATATCAAATGTCAACGAAAAAGAACAGAACAAAATGTTCTGTTCTTTTTTACTTGCAATATATTATTCGCCAATGTCTGTGTTTGTTCCCTCAAATTCAACGCCGAGCCACCAAGCATAAAGTGTTGTGTCCTTTTCGATTTCAAAAGGAGCTTTTACTTCCTTTGCGCCTACCTCGTCAGTGGGTCTATCGTACCAGCCGAGGAAAAGTCCCATTTCCTTTGTTGGCTGTGGCAACGACTCAACCGTATCTCCAGCCTTGTATTCTTGTGTTTTTGATTCTTCCATTGTTCCACCGTCAAGGTCAAACTTGAGTGTTGCTGTGCCCTTTTTGCCACATGCAACAAATGGTAAAACCAGAACTAGCATTAGCCCGATGCAAATTAGCTTGACTACTGTACTCTTTTTCATTTTTTCTCTCCTTAAGGTTTAATAGTCTGTATGTTCATTTTAACATATTTTCAAGTATGTGTCAACATATATATAAAGAGCAAGCGCGTGACTTGCTCTTTTTTATTCGTTCTTTCCACACACTGTGCAAACGCCAAGCTCGTTATATCTATGTCCCCCCGCGAAAAGCTCCTTGCGGTTTACTAGCATTTTTTCACATACAGAGCATTTTAGTCCTTCTCCAAACCCGTTACTTGTACAGGTAGGTGCAATTGCTGGGATGATTTCTTCTACATGGCCAAGTGCTGGAATCATTTTTTGCTCAACTAAAATCTTGCCACACTTGGAGCATTTTTCACCCTCGGTCAAGCCCTCCTCCTCGCAGGTAGGCAAAACCTCTGGAACAACCTCAACCTTATGATTGCATTCGCTTTCTTTTTTCGTGTCTGTGCTATCGTCCTTAGTTCCGCCGCACGAGGAAAGTAGAATTGCAAGCATCAAAGCAAAAGCTATTGCTAATAAAAGCGTCACTTTGTTTTTCATATTTTCTCTCCTAACAATTATATAGTTTATATATCTATTTTATCATATAAAAATTACAAGGTCAACACATTGAAAAAATCTTTTGTTCACAAACAATTCACAATTCACAAACAATTTGAAAACCACAAGGTTTTAGTATATAATAAAAATGTAATGATTTTGGCTTGGGAGGTTTATATGGTTAAGATTTTAGTTTGCGAGGATGACAAGGCATTAAATTCCCTACTCTCTTCTTATTTAGGCGACAATGGCTACGAGGTTGTTTCCTGCCTAAATGGCGAGGAGGGGCTACTAGCTCTTGAAAAATCATCCTTTGATTTAATAGTTACCGACATTATGATGCCTAAGGTTGACGGCTTTCAACTTGCTGAGGACATAAGAATCACCAACAAAACAACGCCTATAATTTTTATGAGTGCACGTGATGACAAGCCATCAAAGATGTATGGGTACAAGCTTGGAATTGACGACTACATCACTAAGCCCTTTGACGTGGACGAATTAGTTATGAAAATCAACGCAATTCTAAGGCGCGTAAAAATTGAGGCGCAAAAGGAAATATCCGTTGGCAATTTCACTATGAATATTGATGAGCGCTCCGCCGTTTGCGATGGCGAGGAAATTTCCCTGACCGTGCGCGAATTTGATATTCTATTCAAGCTTCTTTCCTACCCCAAAAAGACATTTACACGTTCAAAGCTTATGGAGGAGTTTTGGGATTACGATTCCTCAGCTACCTCGCGTACAGTTGACGTTTATATGGCAAAGCTTCGTGAAAAAACCACAGAATGTGATGGCTTTGAAATACTGACCGTTCACGGTCTTGGCTATAAGGCGGTGCTTAAATGAATAAGAAAAACAGACGCTCAGCTCAATTTTGGGGTTACTTATTGTTTTTCTTTACAGTTACCTTTACTGTTACTGCCGCGTTTTTAACATTCTCCCTCGTTAGTGACCAAAGCAATAAAATAATTTCCTTTGCTTTGATTATTACAATTTTGATTGTATCAACTCTTATGACTCTTGCCGATTTTATCCGTCGAAAAATAATGATAGACAAGCCACTTGACGAGATTTTGTCGGCAACGGAAAAAATAGCATCTGGCGATTTTTCAGTAAGGCTCACTCCCAAAAGAGTCTATGGCAAATATAACGAGTTTGATTTAATCAAGGTGAACCTGAACAAAATGGCAGGTGAGCTTGAAAAGAGTGAGGTTTTAAAAACCGACTTTATCTCAAATGTTTCGCACGAAATTAAGACCCCTGTGGCTGTAATTAAGAGTTATTCTGCTCTTTTAGAAAATGAAACCAATCTAGAAAAAAGGCGTGAATATGCTAAACAAATTTCACTTGCATCCTCGCGCTTATCCGTGCTTGTTAGCAATATTTTAAAGCTCAACAAGCTAGAAAACCAACAGCTAATAGTGGAAAAGAAGAGCATTCGTCTTGACTCTATGCTAGAAAACGCAATTCTAACCTTTGAAAATGCTATAGAGGAAAAGCAAATAGAGCTAGAATGCGATTTTGACGAGATAACCTTACATTCATCCGAGAGTTATCTTGAAATTGTTTGGAACAATCTTATCTCAAATGCTATTAAATTTACCGAGCCCCACGGCAAGGTGTCTGTTAGTTGCAAGTGGATTGATGGTGTTGCAACTGTTACAGTTAGCGACACAGGGTGCGGTATAAACGCAGAGACTGGCAAGCATATTTTTGATAAGTTTTATCAAGGCGACACATCCCATTCAAGTGAGGGAAATGGCCTTGGCTTAGCTCTTGTTAAAAGAGTAATTGACCTGCTCGGCGCTGAAATTTCCGTCAAAAGTGAGCTTGGTAAGGGCACAACCTTTATAGTGAGGTTGCCATGAAAAGCTTACTAAGATTTTTTAAAGCACCACCTGTTTGGCTTATGCTTATTTCATATTTTTTAACGATTGCTTTTGCTAGCCTATCTATGGTTCTTGTTTTTTTAGAGATTATGGATTGGCGCGCTTACACGGCATATGCTTTTGCTGGCGTTACCCTTGCATACTCTGTCTTTACAATCGTTAAATTCGCCCCAAAAATTAAAGCTTGGGTGCTTGATATAATTCGGTCAAACAGCTTCTCAAAAAAGCTACTCGAGGAATATGGCTTTAGAAGCCTTGCAATTTCCGTCGGCTCGCTTTCTATTAATATTGCATATACAATATTTAACGCAATAATCGCTATTATTACCTTATCCCCTTGGTATGGTGCAATTTCTCTTTACCACGCGGCATTGATGGTTATGCGAAGCGATACGCTTCTTTCTAGAAAGAAAAATCCAAAGTCCAGCTACACGCGATGTGCTATTACGCTACTTATTTTGCCGATTTTTCTTTCGTTTGCAATTTTGCAAATGGTAACAGGCGACGCCCAAACAAACCATATTGGTTGGACAATCTATGCATATGCTGCATACGCATTTACCAAAATTACTATGGCTATTTACAATCTATTTAAAGCAAAAAAAGAAAACTACACTATTAAAGCTGTAAAGAGAATCAGCCTAGCTGATGCTCTAGTTTCAATTTTGACACTTCAAACATCGCTTCTTTCAACCTTCTCAAATAGTGATAGTGGTATGGCTAACGCAGCCACTGGAGCAGTTGTTTGTATTTTAACCGTCGCTGTTGGAATATTTATGCTTATAGAAAGGAAAAGAAATGAACAACGACAATAAGTTCGAATTTACTTACAAGGCACTTTCCGAGGATGAAAGAAACATTGTTGAAAGTATAAAGAATCAATATAAGGAAAAATCTAAGGATGAACAAGCCTATGAAAGGCTTATTAGCCTTCACAAAAAAATAAAAAACACCTCCCAAATTGTTGCGCTGGTGGTTGGAATTGTTGGACTGCTTATTTTCGGTCTTGGCATGACAATGGTACTACATTGGCAAATTTATGTTTGGGGCATTTTGGTAGCAATTTTAGGTTGCCCATTTTTCGCACTTGCCCCTTTCCTTAACTATTATATATTAAAAAAGGGAAAGGAAAAACATGGCGAGGAGATTTTACGTCTATCAGACGAGCTATTAAACGATAAATAAATTAAGTGCTTGGCTAAAAACCAAGCACTTTTACATTTATATTACAAATTTTAACAAAACTCTTACAATTTTTTGTTTTTTCAAAAAAATCACACGGGTATAATGTAATCGTAAAAAACAAACGGAGGAATTAAAAATGGAAAAGGAACAAATTGTAAGAAGCATAAGAGAATCATACGAGGAAAAATCAAAGTCAAAGTACGACGAGCTCGTTAAGCTAAACAATAAGGTTAGCTTACCAGCATACATTTTCGCATATATTTTTGGCGTTGTTTCATCACTCATTTTAGGTCTGGGCATGTGTCTTGCTATGCAGGTTATCGGCACCGGCACACTTATGATGGCTTTAGGAATTGTTATTGGCTGTATTGGTATTTTACTAGTTTCAGTAAACTACCCAATTTTTAGAAAAATACTAGCTAATCGCAAGAAGAAATACGCACCACAAATCATTGCTATAAGCGATGAGCTTTTAAATAGTTAAACAAAGTGGCATTGCGCCTTTTGTGATTAAACTCCATACTTAAACCACAACGCGTCGAGCAATCGGCGCGTTGTGGTTTTTAAAATAAAAAGGCGCGAAGGCTGTTGCCCACGCACCTTAAAAGCTATTTTATTTTCTTTCGTCCATTTTAACGTAGGTCTTTCTTTCACATACGTTTTCATAGCCTGGACGGATGATTTTACCATTAAGAAGTAGCTCCTCTATACGGTGTGCGCTCCAGCCGGCTATTCTTGCAATTGCAAAGAGTGGTGTATATAGCTCAGTTGGTAAGCCAAGCATACTATAAACGAATCCACTATAAAAGTCAACGTTTGCTGAAACACCCTTATAGATTTTACGTTCCTTAGCGATAACCTCTGGTGCAACCTTTTCAATAAGTGCACAGAGCTTGTATTCCTTTTCGAGTCCTTTTTCCTTAGAGAGCTTCTCTACCCAACTCTTGAATACCTTTGCACGTGGGTCTGAAAGCGC
>JAZNFR010000231.1:0-5995 GCA_045576055.1 Eubacteriales bacterium | reverse complement strand
TCTATTTGACAAAGAGGAATATAATGTCAAACTACGTTTATAATAATTTCGATAACAATGATAATGATGACAATTTAAATATAACATATGTTTCATCAGCCGAAGCGAAAAAGCGCAATTCTCTACCTTTGATTATTGCTTGTACTGTTTTGGCTACACTTTTTGTGGCGTCAGTTTTATTCGGCTCTGCTTTTGTTATGTTAACAAGAAATACCTTAGGTGCAAATGAACCACTTCAAACACCAAAGGTAAACAATACAACCTCATATGTTTCCTCTGATGAAATATCAAACAGTGAGCTTTTTTCTGACCCTGAATCCCGCGTTGCAGTAATTGCACGTATAAAGGACAGTGTTGTAAAAATTAAAACCTCAACCGGCTTAGGTAGTGGTGTTATTGTTGGAAAATTTGATAATTCAAACGGACAAAATGGCTACTATATAATTACCAACGCACACGTTGTTGAGGGATCAAATATGCAATCATCCTCTATCGTTACATTAAACGATGGAACAGAATATAAATCCATTCTTTGTGGAATTGACACAAGAAGCGATATTGCTGTTCTTCAAATAGTTGAGAACAAAAAAGAGCTTACCTGTGCAGTTTGGGCAAACGAAAATAACAAGCTACTAGTTGGCGAGGAAATTATTGTTATCGGTTACCCACTCGGTGTGCTTGACAACACTGTAACAAACGGTTACCTCAGCGCACTTGACACAAATCTTTCTATCTCCGGTATTGAAATGAATCTATTACAAATAGATGCTACCGTTAACCCTGGTAACTCAGGTGGTGGTCTTTTCAATAGAAACGGTGAGCTTATCGGTATTGTTAACGCTAAGGTTGTTGGCGAAAATGCCGAAGGAATTGGATTTGCAATCCCACACTATGATGCTAAAAAGGTTTTCTCTGATTTAAGAGATTTTGGATATGTTACTGGCAGACCAACTATTGGTATTGTCCAAACAAAAACCACACTCCAAGGTTATATTCAAGTCGTATCAGTTTCTGAGGGATCTGAGCTTCGTGCAGGAGATATAATAACTCGCATTAAGCTACCAGGAGAAAGCTCCTTTGTTTCAGTTTCTGAAAACAGCCTTTCAAATATAATTTATGAATTAGGTGTTGGAAAGACATTCAGCCTAGAGGTTTATAGGGCTTCTAGCTTTGGTTACAAAACCGAAATAATTTCAGTTACTACATTTGAATATACAAATAAATAAGTCCCAATTCTTCTCTCCTTAAAGCGAAACCCGTTATCCACCATGTGGATAAGAGGGTTCCCGCTTAGAGGATGAATTTACATATTGCTCCTTTGAGGAGCCACTAAATAAGACTCAATCTTCTCTCCTTCAAAATGAGAACCTAATGCCAAGCATTAGAACCTCGTTACTTTGTAATAAGAACCTGACCCGAATGCAAAATCATAGATTTTGTTCGGGTTCCCCAGAACCTTGATACGCTCGAAATCGAGCGTATTAACCAAAGGGGATTACTCCCATATTGAAGGAATCTAAAATCGACTCAATCTTCTCTCCTTCAAAATAACCAAAGACGCGCGTCCCATCGTAGGGGGCGCGTCTTTGGCTTTGGGAGTGTCTTTGAGTGGGGGCGTGTCTTTGGGCGTAGATATTTTTTGATATCTATATTGTTATTGAATTTTTGTATCGTTTATGATAAAATGAAATAGAGGTGATGAAAATGTATAACATTTTAATTGTTGATGACGAGGAAATGATAAGAAAGCTTATCCGCAAATATGCTGAATTTGATGGTTTCTCCGTTACCGAAGCGATTGATGGTATGGATGCAGTTAACAAGTTTAATCACGGCGAATTTGACATTATAATTATGGATATTATGATGCCAGAGCTTGACGGTTTTTCTGCGAGTCGCAAAATCAGAGAAAAAAGCGATGTTCCAATCATTATGCTTTCTGCCCGCGGCGAGGAATATGATAAAATTAACGGTTTTGAAATCGGCATTGACGACTACGTTATAAAGCCATTCTCACCTAAGGAGCTTATGCTTCGCGTTCAGGCTATTATGAAAAGAACTCAGGCAAAGAGTGCCAAAAAGGAAGAAAGCAAGAACGAAATTATCTCCCTTGCTAATGGTGGACTAGTTGCCGATCTTACTGCTCGTATTGTTTACATTGATGGTGAAAGAATTGATATGTCACCAAAGGAATATGAGCTTTTCTTCTATATGCTTAGAAACAAAAATATCGCCCTTTCACGAGACAAGCTTCTTTCCGATGTATGGGGCTATGATTTCTTTGGCGATGATAGAACCCTAGATACACACATCAAAATTTTAAGAAAGAGTCTCAGACAATATAGCGATTTTATTGTTACCATTCGCGGTATGGGATATCGTTTTGAGGAAAAATGAAAAGTAAAAAGAAATCTCCAAGGCTTTCTATAAATCTTCAGGTTTTTATTTCAATGATTGCGCTTACGCTCGTCTTCATTGTTTTGATTTGGGCATTTCAAATGATATTTTTGAAAACCATTTTCAAAACGGTAAAGGAAAAGGCTGTTGAAAAAACCGCCATTGATATTGCCGAGCATGTTAATGACGAAAACTGGAGCGCATATATTGAAAGCAAAGCATCGGAATATGATGTTTCCGCCTCTGTGTTCGAATATAAGAATATAGAAAGTATTCGTGCAATCCACATAGATGAAAAATCAGTTATTGAATCTATCCAAGGCAATGAGGAAAAACTTTCCCATTGGTTTTATTCCGCAAGTGAAAATGATTCTGTTTTTATTCCAGTTAAATCCTCAAGTGAGATTGTTTATATAAAAACATTTGAGCACTCAACCACAGAGTCAGCCGACCCTATTAAATATATAGTTGTTGTAAACACCGAAATTGCGCCACCATCTGGCACGGTTTTGGCACTTAGGAATCTACTGATATTCTTCTCTATTGCCGCAATTATTGTTTCGGTTGCAATTTCGTTTTTCTTGTCAAGAAGCATTGCACTACCTGTTTCGAAAATGAGCAAAAAGGCGAAAAGCCTAACACTATATGATTATAATGTTTCATTTGAGGAAAAGGGCCCACGCGAAATTGCCGAGCTTGCTGTTGCCTTAAACTCAGCAACGTCGGAGCTTAAAAAGCTAAGCGACACACAAAAGGAGCTTATTGCAAACATTTCGCACGACCTACGTACTCCTCTTACAATGATTTCTGGATATAGTGAGGTTATGCGAGACTTCCCTGACGAGCGTACACCAGAAAATATGCAGATAATTATTGATGAAACTGCGAGGTTAAATTCGCTTGTTAACGACCTTCTTACCGTTTCAAAGCTCCAATCTGGCACACAAATTCTAGACTTAAGGGTTGTTTCATTAACTAAAATTGTAAGTAACACCGTTAAGCAATACGAAAAGCTACTTGAGCATAAAAAATATACAATTCTATTTGAGTATGAGGAAAACATCTTTGTAACAGCTGATGAAACAAGGCTTTTGCAGGTTGTTTATAACCTTATAAATAACGCCATAAACTATACGGGTGATGACAAGACCGTTATAGTGCGCCAAGAGGTTGACGGGGATATTGTGAAAATCTCGGTAATCGACTCAGGCGAAGGTATTAGCGAAGAAAATTTACCACTTATTTGGGATAGATATTACAAGGTTGACAAGGTTCATAAACGCGCTATTTTGGGCACAGGACTTGGTCTTTCCATTGTTAAAAATATCCTTCTTCTTCACGGCTGTCGTTTTGGGGTTTCAAGTGATATTGGCTGTGGCTCTACCTTCTGGTTTGAATTTAAGATTGAGAAATAATTCAAGGCTCCCTCTGACGAGGGAGCTTTTGTTTTCGGGATTACTCGACAGGCTCGGAATGGCGTAAATTAATCGTTGCTGTCTGACATAGAAAAGCACACCGATTGCTCGGTGTGCTTTTTGTTTTAATTATGCCTTTGTGAATACAGCGTTAATATCGCCTGTTCCGGTAAGAGTATCAGCCTCTGCATCGTATACGAATACATAACGAGATATATTGCCGTATTCATCCTCTGCGGTTACTGTTACGTTTGAACCGTCAACAAGGATAAATGTAATTGTGTATTCGGATGAGCCCCAGCCGTAGTTCTCGTCAATTGAGCCTGTACCGTCAGCATTGATAACTACTGTGTAGGTTGTGATTGAACCCCAGTTATCAACCTCTCCGGTCCATGTGCCTGCAACCTTTTCGCTTGATTCAGACTCAAATGCTTCAAATGTTACCTTGAATGGAACCTCACCTGCTTCAAATGTGCCGTCGCCTACTGCAACGTATACGGTTTGACCTGCAAATACGTACATCTTAACTGTGTTTGCGTATATGTTTTCGTAGGTTTCAGGATCCATGCCTACAACATTGTTTGTCAAGTCATCGATATCTGTTCCGATTTGGAGCCAAGGAGTTCCCTCATATGTGGACGTTACTGTTACGTAACCGTTATTAGGTGCTACAAATGTGTAGTAAAGACCTGTGTAGCCGCCTTGGAAGTTAGCTACGTAATCGGTATCAAATTCACCTGCGAATGGATAATCTTGTGAACCATCTGCTGTAAGCTCACCAACCTCAAGAGGAATTGTGAACTCACCTGATGTCCAGAATGTTGCAAGTCCTAACAAGTATGTCTTGCCTTCTTCGATAGCGAATTGAGCTCTGTTTTTCATGCTTGAGGATTGTGATGTTTCGTAGTCGATTTCTCCGTCAACAACAGCATAAAGTGTAGTATATGATTCACCATCTGGGAATGTAATGATAAGAGCACCTGACTCTGTTGCTGTGAACTTGAAGTATGTATAATCCGTTGTGTTAGAAGTAATAGTTACCTCTGAAGGGATTTCTTCCCAAAGAATTGGGTTGTCCATTGTACCTTCAGTTGGCTCGTCGCCACCAACCTCTGTGAACACGATTTCAAGATCATATGTGCCAGCCTCAGCAGCTAATACAAATACATTGTATGTCTTATTTGCCTCAAGCTCTACCTGACCAAAGCCAACTACTTCTTCGCCATCAAGCACTCTTGCACCAACATCATTGCTTACAAAGGAGTATTGACCTGCATAGAATGTTGTAAATGTAAACATTAAGCCGCCTTGCTCAGCGTCAGACTCAGTAATGGTTACTGTGTTCTCACCAATTACAAGAACATTGCCTGCTGGCTCTTCCGGCTCGTCGCCACCGCCAATTTCACCCTCAGTGAATGAAATTGGAAGTGTAAATTCGCCTGCATTCCACCATGTACCAATACCAAGGCGGTATGTCTTACCTGCTTCAATTACGAACTCAACCGTAAGTGTTTCATAACCGCTTTGTGAGTTTTGACCGTTTACTGCACCGTCGATAATTTCAAAGAGGTCAGCCCATGAATCTGCTGTTGGGTAAGTAATTGTAAGTGTGCCTGTTTGTGTTGCTGTGAATGTGAAGTATGTCTTGTTTATTGTGTCGGAGTTGATTGTAACCTCGGAAGGAATTTCGTCCCAAACGGTTGGGTTTTCCTCTGTTCCTGTTGTTGGCTCATCAGGAATTTCAGGCTCGTCACCACCTGATTCACCGCCAAGTGTTAATGTAAAGTCATTGCCGTTGTAAACTGCAGCTGTTGGAACACCGTCTGTAAGTGTAATTGCTGCCATCATTGCATTTACTTCATTACCAGCTTGTGTAAGAACTACCACACCGTCTACGATTGTGTATTCGTATTGGTCGTTCATTACCATTCCTGACATTGGATGAACATAGCTGAATGTTACTGTTGTGTCGTCAATTACAACTGTCATTTCGATAGGACCTGTCGCTGTATATGTACCTGCAATGCCTGTTTCTTCCTCTTCTCCACCTGCAAGTGCGAGTGTGAAGTCGTTGCCGTTGTAAACTGCAGCTGTTGGAACACCATCTGTAAGTGTAATTGCTGCCATCATTGCATTTACTTCATTACCAGCTTGTGTAAGAACTACCACACCGTCTACGATTG
>JAZNFR010000230.1:0-4311 GCA_045576055.1 Eubacteriales bacterium | reverse complement strand
ACACTGATTTTATAGTTTTTTCAACCTTTTTTAAGGATATAGAAAATGAAATTAGCGAAAAAATGTGGCAGGAAGGTTGTAAAATAGTGTTTCTAAAATCCTATAATGAGGGCACAAGGGATATCCTTATGAATATCAAGGGCAGCCTAACCGATAGATTCCTTTTAGTTTATAATGATGAAGTTTGCAATTTTGATTTAAAGGAGGCACAAAATTCTCACCACAATAGCACAATGACTGCTACAATTTTGTATTATGAAAATAAAACCGTTGGAATCTTTTTTGAAACTGAAATTTTTGATTATATGACTGATAAAAATCATTTCGAAAGAGAAGTAATCCCACGTATTTTCGAGGATCACGAGGTGCAAATATACGGCAAAATTTAAAAAAGAGACCATTTCGGTCTCTTTTTATTTTGATTATTCAAGCTCAAACGCACCAGTATATAATTGATAATATTTGCCTTTTTCCTCGAGTAAGCTTTCGTGTGAGCCACGCTCAATAATGCGTCCTTGCTCGAGCACCATAATAACATCAGAGTTTTGAATGGTTGAAAGACGGTGCGCAATAACAAATACGGTTCTGCCCTTCATAAGTGAGTCCATACCAGCTTGTACAATTGCCTCAGTTCTTGTATCAATAGAGGAGGTTGCCTCGTCCATTATCATAACAGGAGGGTCAGCAACTGCCGCACGGGCAATAGAAATTAACTGTCTTTGTCCTTGGGAAAGACCCGAACCGTCGCCCTTTAGCATTGTGTTGTACCCATCAGGTAGCATCTCAATAAACGAATGTGCGTTTGCAAGCTTCGCAGCTTCAATACATTCCTCATCCGTTGCATCAAGCTTACCATATCTGATATTGTCCATAACAGTACCAGTAAAGAGGTTAACATCTTGAAGTATAACGCCCAAGGATCGCCTTAAATCGTCCTTTTTAATCTTGTTAATGTTAATACCGTCATATCTTATTTTTCCGTCTGCAATGTCGTAGAACCGGTTGATAAGGTTGGTTATAGTTGTCTTACCAGCACCAGTAGCACCAACAAATGCAATCTTTTGACCAGGCTCAGCATAAATTGAAACATCGTGTAAAACAATCTTTTCAGGCACGTAGCCAAAGTCAACCTCGTTTAAGCGAACATCACCACGAACACGAGTGTAGGTAACTGTGCCATCACCGTGTGGATGCTTCCAAGCCCAAATGCCTGTGCGCTTGTTAGCCTCAACTAGGTTGCCATTTTCGTCATACTCGGCATCAACTAAGGTAACATATCCCTCGTCAACCTCGTCCTCCTCGTCGAGCATTTCAAAGATACGTTCAGCACCGGCAAGTGCCATTGTGATAGCGTTTGCCTGTTGTGAAAGCTGTGAAACGTTGTTTGAAAACTGCTTTGAAAGACCAAGGAACGCAACTGCAGTACCAATGGTAAAAATTGATTTCTCAATGCCAAAGAATGTAGCAAACGCAGGGTTGTATTTACCAACCAGCATAGTGCCAACAAATACCAAAACAACATATAAAACGTGTCCAATGTTGTTCATAATAGGCATAAGTGTATTTGCACGTGTATTTGCCTTTGTCGCATGCTCACAAAGCTTAGAGTTAAGCTCATCAAATTTCTTTTTGCTCTTAGGCTCGTAGTTGAACACCTTAACAACCTTTTGCCCGTTAATCATTTCCTCAATGTAGCCCTCAGCCTCGCCCAAGGAAATTTGTTGACGGCGAAAGTGCTTAGCACCTGAGCCACCGATTTTCTTTGCAACAAAGCTCATAACAAGCATACCACCAATAACTACAAGAGCCATATAGAAGCTCATATAGAACATATAGCAGGTAACTGTTACAAGAATAATAACTGTTGTAATAATTTGTGGGAGAGATTGCGAAATTAACTGTCTTAACGAATCAATATCGTTTGTATAGTGGGACATAATATCGCCACGTGTGTTTCTATCAAAATATTTAATAGGAAGCTTTTGCATCTTCTTAAACATTTTTGTACGCAATTTGTGTAGGCAGCCCTGTGTTACAGTTGCCATTGTTCTTGTTTGAACAAAGTTAGAAATTAAGCCAATTAAATAAATAGTAGCCAAAATACCAACTGCAATTGCAACCTTAGGGAAGTATATATCCATAGCCTCAGAGGTTGGAAGACCTTGGCGAATTGCGTTTATAGCAGTAGACGCATTGTCAATAACAAATCTCTGGAAAAGAGAAGGGGAGGCAGCTGCCAAGGCGCTTAAGCAAATGCAGATAAATACTACAATAAACGGCGCACGATAGAAGGAAAGAAGCATCTTTAAAAGTCTTGGGAAGGTGCCCTTTTTAACCTTCTTTAATGGTCTGCCCATAACAGGCTGGCGAGGATTTTTTACTGTCTTATTCATTGTAAGCTCGCCCCCTTTATTTGTGAGGTATATATTTCACGATAAATATCGTTACTCTCTAAAAGTGAAGCATGGTTGCCAATCGCATTGATTTGTCCGTCATCTAAAATAACGATAACGTCAGCATCCTCGACACTGGAAATTCTTTGTGCAATAATAATCTTTGTTGTATTAGGAATCTCCTCACGCATTGCTTTTCTAATAAGCGCATCAGTTCTTGTATCAACCGCGCTCGTGGAGTCATCAAGAATGAGAATTTTAGGCTTTTTTAGTAGCGCCCTTGCAATACAAAGACGTTGCTTTTGTCCACCAGAAACGTTTGTACCACCTTGCTCAATATATGTGTCATATTTCTCGGGAAATTTTTCAATAAATTCACTAGCGCAAGCAAGCTCACATGCGTGCTTCATTTCGTCAATAGTTGCATCTTCATTTCCCCAACGTAGGTTTTCTTTAATAGAACCAGAGAACAAAACATTCTTTTGAAGAACAATACTAACAGCATCACGAAGTGCAACCATATCGTAATCCTTTACGTTTACACCACCAACCAAAACCTCACCCTCGGTTGCGTCATAAAGACGAGGAATGAGTGAAATGAGGGTTGATTTTGCACTACCTGTCGCACCAATAATGCCAACAGTTTGACCTGATTCAATTTTCAAGCTAACGTTATTTAAAGCATTCTTTTCAGCTCTTTTTGCATACTTGAAACTAACATTTTTAAATTCAATAGAGCCATCAGCTATTGTGTCAACTGGGTTTTCTTTATTCTTAATTGTGGTTTCCTCGTGAAGAACCTCGCAAATACGACGCGCACTTTCTGCAGACATTGTAACCATTACAAAAATCATAGAAAGCATCATTAAGCTCATAAGCATTTGCATACCATATGTAAGAAGTGTAGAGAAGTTACCAATAGCAAAGCCTGTGCCACCTGTTGAAATGAGAAGAAATGAGCCGAATAGCAAAATTCCAACCATTAGTGAATACATACAGAATTGCATAACTGGAGAGTTAAATGCAAGTATCTTTTCAGCGCGAACAAAATCAGCGCGTACATTATCAGATGCTGATTCGAATTTTTCTGATTCGTGCTCCTCACGAACAAAGGATTTAACAACACGCATACCTTGTACGTTTTCTTGTACAGAGCTGTTTAGCTTGTCGTATTTTTTGAATACCTTTTTGAAAATTGGCATTGCTTTACGTGCAACCATAATAAGAGTAAACAATAAAATTGGAACGACAATAACAAAAATCCAAGCCATTTTTCCACCAACAGAGAATGCCATAACTATTGAGAAAATAAACATAAATGGCGAACGAATAGCAGTTCTTATAATCATCATAAATGATTGTTGAACGTTTGTTACGTCAGTTGTCATACGTGTAACTAAGCTTGATGACGAGAAGTTATCAATGTTTTCAAATGAAAACTCTTGAGTTTTATTGAACATTGCACCTCTTAGATTTTTAGCAAAGCCACATGACGCGCGAGAGCAGTGAACTCCTGCCAAAGCACCAAACATAAGTGAGAGAAGCGCAAAGCAAATAAGAATTGAACAGAAAACAAGAATAACAGTTGTAGTTTTGGATTCACCAATTAAATCGATAAGCCATCTTGTCAAGGTTATTCTATCAAGAGAAGCGCCCTTTACCCCATTTGATGCTTCAATATATGTAATAAGCTCGCCTGCGATAGCAGGAATCATACACTCCATTACAACCTCAAGCAGAACTAGTAATGGGGAGAGAAAGGAGCTTACTTTATATTCGCCAACATACTTAACTAGCGTTTTAAAGTTTTTAAGCACTAAATCACCCTTTCAAAGAAAATTTAACGTAAATATTATATCATTCTAAAATTTTAATGTCAACTTAAATATATAATTTTTGTGTGAAAATTAAGTGAAAA
>JAZNFR010000229.1:0-7732 GCA_045576055.1 Eubacteriales bacterium | reverse complement strand
TACCTAAGTCTCTAAATGCACCTTCTCTAATCTTTACAATTTTTTTACCGAAAAGCTCTTCTGGAATAACAATTTCTTGTTTTCCAGAGCCTTCATAAGTATAAATTGTTAAAGTATCATTCTCATATAAATACTTAACGCCGTCTTTTTTGAAGTCCCACCAAACAGCTTTTAAATAGATATCTTTATCTGTTCCTTGAGGGATTGTAAATTCACCTTCATATTTATTACCGTTTTCGTCCTCCCAGTGTGAAAAAATGTTATTTTCCTTAGTTGGAACAGGTATAACGAATGTTGGTGTATCATAGTTGAAGCCTGGGACTGTGTTTTCAAGAACTCCACCATCAAGCTCATAAACAATCTCATATTCCATAAATTCCCATTCAGCTTTCAAAGAAACATCTTCCTTGAACTGCCAATTTCCTGTTTGTGGAATAAGCTCACCATTTAAATACCATCCAGTAAAACGATATCCCGGTTTTCTAGGAATTGGAAGTGAGTATGGCTTATCGTATTTTAATTCAACTGTTTCTACATTAAGCACTCCACCATTAGTATCAAAGCTAACCGTATACTTAGTACATGCGCAGAATAAAATCAAAACGCAAGAAATTATAGTAGAAAATATAATAATCTTTTTCATTATTGCTCCTAATTATTATGATATATTATAATTATAACTATTATTTTCTACTTTGTCAAGTTAATATTAAAAAACGGGCTGATTTTGCCCGTTTTTATTTTATATTATAAGAATTGTCGCATTTGAGTGCGTAGCTCCTGCTCTGCACCAATCAAGTCGCTTGCTATAGATTTTGACTGTTCGTTGGCTTTATCATACCTATTGAGGTATTTATATATGGATTTGATTCCCATATTACAGCCATCCGTCATTGCACTAGCAATTTGTTTATCTCTCGAATCCATTGCCATTGTCATTTGCGCTTTCACCTTCATATCAGCCATAAATTTTGCCATTTTATGTGGTGGATTTCTACTTTCATTAAAGCTTGCTAACTCTCTATGTGCCTTCTCTCCAAGCTTTGCATGCTTTTCCTTGCATGAAATTAATGCCTCTTTAATGTGTGGATTCTTTACATATGGCAAAACATTGTTGATTGATGAAATTCCCATAGTTATTCCAGAATTACATTCTTTTAAAAGCTTTACTGTATCTTCTCTCATTTTATCACCTCTTTTTAGGATATTATTTACAGGTGATACGCATTTTATTCAAAAAAAGAAAAAGCACCCAAAACAGGGTGCTTTTAATTTTAATATAAGCTCTTTTCGTATGTTCCGTTTTCGTGAAGCTTAATAAATTCTTCTTTTACAGAATATTTGTCTTCACCATAAGTTACGCCAAACCATCTATCGTTAGTTTCAAGAACCTTAACTGATGCTTTGCCACTTGTTACAAGATCACCAATAACACCTGGCAAGAGATATTCGCCCTTTAGCTTGTTTAGATTTGGATCTGAAAGGAAATCAACAAATCCTCCCTCTAAAATATCAATAAAGTCAGGTGTGAGTCCCCACATATTCATAGAAACATATGTATTTGGATCAATTTCTGTAACTGTGCCGTCGTCGTTTGCAACACCGGCGCCCTTAGCTGTTTTAACAAGATTTCCTGTTTCTACGCAGCTTGTAAGGTACTTATCTGCATTTACTGAGCAAACACCACGTGTAACGCCGCCGTTTTCGCTAAGTGTATTCTTGATAATAAAGCCAGCCATACAGAAATTATATTGCTTTATTTGTGGTTGGTCGTTAACAAGGAACTCATGAATAGCCTTAAAGCCTTCTTTTCCATAATAGTCATCAGCATTGATAACCATAAATGGCTCATTAACTATACCCTTGCAGGCAAGAATTGCTTGACCTGTTCCCCAAGGCTTTGTTCTTCCCTCTGGATTTGTAAATCCTGCTGGAAGATCATCTATGTTTTGATATGCATATGCAACCTCGCAAATGCCAGAAATTTTGTCGCCAACAACCTCTTTAAAGTAGTCTTCCATCTCTTTTCTAATGATAAATACTACCTTATTAAAGCCTGCCTCCAACGCATCGTGGATGGAGTATTCCATTATAACCTCACCATTAGGACCAAGAGGTTCGAGCTGCTTTATACCACCGCCAAAGCGTGAGCCAATACCAGCAGCCATAATAACTAATGCTGTTTTTTTCATTTTGTCTACCCTCGCAAATTATTTGTACATAGGTCCATATGCTTGACAAGCACGATAATCTTGACCCTCTTTATCCATGCCAAATGCATTCCATGCAGCTGGACGGAAAATCTTTTCCTCTGGTACGTTGTGCATACATACAGGAATTCTCAAAATTGAGCAAAGTGTGATAAGATCAGCGCCGATATGACCATAGCTGATAGCACCGTGGTTAGCGCCCCAGTTATTCATAACTTCATATGCTGTCTTAAATGGGCTTCCATCCTTACCATCGCAACGTGGAGCGAACCATGTACATGGCCAAGTGTAGTCTGTTCTTGCCCAAAGTGTATCAGAAACCTTTTCAGGAAGTGCAACTGTCCAGCCCTCTGCAATTTGAAGAACTGGTCCAAGACCCTTAACAAGGTTAAGTCTGATCATTGTTGCTGGCATTTCTGCCTTAGTTTCAAATCTTGATGAATATCCACCACCACGGAAGTAGCCAAGGTCAGCCATATTCCAAGTTGTGTTTGCCATAACAGCATCACAGTCTGCCTCGGTCATATTATACCATTCCTTCATAACACCGTTGCCGTTTTCATCCTTTGATGCACCATTAGCATCAAGACAGCAAGCGCCAGAGTTAATTAGGTGAATAAATCCGTTAGCATCCTTTGCCTTGCCTTCAATATCATATCCAGTAGCTCTCTTAACTGCTTCACCACTCCAATAAGTTCTTACATCAGCGAACATTTGAGCTCTATTTGTAAGCAATTTCATAAATAGCATACCAAGACCGTTTAATACATCATTTTCAGTTGCTAAAATATATGGTTCTCTTGCACCATTCCAGTCAAATGAGGTATTAAGCATAGCCTCTGGGAAGTCACAGTTGGGATAGAAGTCTGTCCATTGTCTTTGACCTTGGAAGCCAGCTGCGATTGCGTTGTGACCAACCATTTCCTCTTCGCAGCCCTTTGGAAGATTTGGGTTACCATTCATAAGGTCCTTAATAATGCACGCCATTTTAACAACGAACTCAAACTGCTCTTCCTTTTCCTTGTCAGAGATTTGGAGTTCTTTTGGATTTTTGTCAAAGCCCATAACGCACTTTTCCTTTGCCCACTTAAGAGCCTTTTGGAATTCAGCCTCGTCATAGATGCCCTCAGACATTCTTCTGATAACCTCAACCTCGTCAACTGATTCAACTCTCATGCCGAGATATTCTTCAATAAATGCAGTATCGATAATTGAGCCACCGATACCCATACAAATTGAACCGATTTGGAGATATGATTTACCTCTCATTGTAGCTGCTGCAACTGCTGCACGACCGAAACGAAGTAGCTTTTCTGCAACATCCTCTGGAATCTTATCACTTTCATCCATATTTTGAACATCGTGTCCATAAATGCCAAATGCAGGAAGTCCCTTTTGTGCGTGGGACGCCAAAACTGCTGCAAGATATACAGCACCTGGTCTTTCAGTACCATTAAAGCCCCAAACACCCTTTATTGTATTCTTGTCCATATCCATTGTTTCAGAGCCGTAGCACCAGCAAGGTGTAACAGTCAATGTGATATCAACGCCAGCCTTCTTAAATTTATCTGCACAAGCTGCAGCTTCTGCAACTCTACCAATAGTTGTATCAGCAATAACAACCTTTACAGGCTCACCATTTGAATATTTGAGGTTTTCCTCAAACAATTTAGCAGCAGCCTTTGCCATATTCATTGTTTGGTCCTCAAGTGATTCTCTAACCTTGAGCACACCACGACGTCCGTCAATTGTTGGACGAATACCGATTACTGGATAATCACCAATAAGTCTATTCTTTGCCATAATAATTCTCCTTCAAGAAAATTTAATTTATCATATTAATTATATAATTTTGTGCCCGTAAAATCAAGTAATTTTTGGAATATAATGAACTTTTTTTACTTTTCAAAGTATTTAATTGCAAAATCTATATCGCTTGGTCCGTGTGGATGGTGGTCAACACCTATTTTTTTATCGATATAAAGAAGATTTTCAAGTCCTGCTTCCTTATATGCTCTCTCAAGCGCAATTCCGTTTTCCTCATATGGCACAGTTTTATCGCTGTCACCATATGCCATATAAATTTTTATTTTGTTCTCTATTAGCTTATCAAAATAATCGATAGGATGACCACGGAAGGTTAAAAGCTCTCTTTTTGTCATTTTCCAAGCTTTTTCAAATTCCTGCCACATTCCATCATGAACATCGGGCGCATCACCTAAGCGAGCTGGACACGAAAGAAAATTCATTACTGGCGCATCTATGTATAGTCCTTCAATGAGCTCAGGATGTGTGCCTGCTAAAATAACTGACATCATACCACCACAGCTCATGCCAATAGTGATTACCTTGCTTGATATGCCAAGCTCCTTTGTTGCATATTTAATGAATTCGTATTGATCCTGCATTTGATCAGGAGTTCCCCAACGATTGCTGTTTTCAATAAAAATAAGGGTATATCCACGCCTTACGAACTCATTTTGAAGATCAGGAAAAGCGCCAAAGTATTCTGGCTTAAATACCGTTTTACCATTACGCTTCGACTCATCCTCAAGCATAAGAGCGATTCCCTTTTTGCCCTTAAAGTCAAATTCTAAATGATAAAATCCATCGTATCTATATTCTGCTAAAACATCCATTTTGCACCTCATAAAGTATTTATACTTTAATTGTAGCTAAATGTGCTCAAATTGTCAATATTAAAGAAGAAAAATGCCACCCTTGAAAATCAAAGGTGGCAATATATATATTAAGCTTCTTCTGTTTTAAAGGCTTGCTTTTTGCGCATTATAGAAATAACGAACAATATAATAGCCATTGTTAGTCCAACTGCGCTAACAACTGCTACCTTTACATAGTTTACATCTGCTAAATATGTAAATACAAACTCTCCACTTTCAGGGTCTTGTAAATATGGTGCTATAAGCACAATGTCAACAATCATAGTAGCTATTAAAATGAGCCACGCAAAAATTGAAGTATAAACCTCTACCTTATCAATTTTTTCCATCTTAACGCGTGTTGGGTATTCGCTACTAAAGTCTATTACGCTTGCAAGATATACACCTATTGCAATTAATACTATAGTTTCTGGAATCATATATGTCGCATTATATGACAGTGAATAAACCAGCGCCGCATTTGTAGGAATTGAAAGTCCTGCCCATACAGTTGCACCAGATATAACGTGGCATATGTATCTAAGCACAGATGATGCCAAAATTCCATAAAGGAATGCTAGGTTTTGCCTTTTCTCAATGCGTCTAAATAAGCCTGAAATAGCAAAAACGCCAAATGCGACAACATAATCAAGCAATATTATTGCTAAAATAGATTGCCATGTGGAAAAATAAGAAAGATTGTTGATTCCTAATAAGAGCTGTATAACTGAGTTTGTAAGCGCAGTGCCTAGTCCCCATAGAAATCCGTGTCTGTATGCTGCGATAACGATTGGAAGCATAGATGCAATTGTAACAGAGCCACCATATGGCATATCAATTATTTTTAGCAAACTAAAAACTGTTGACAATGCAATCATCATGCTACATTCAATCATCGCAACAATTTGTTTTGATGATTTGGTTTTCATAAGAAACCTCCTTGAAATAAAATATTACCGCACAGAAAATATCCGTGCGGTAAATATACTCCAAGTTATGAAAATATCTCTCCCTACGCCGGCATTATCCGTATCAGGTTAAAGGGTTTGGAAAAATCCATCTCAGCCAAATAGCACCCCCGAATATTCAATTGTGCGATGTATAGATTTTATCACGCTACTCTTCTTTTGTCAAGTAGTTATCTAAATTATTTTTCGAAGTGTAAATTAAAAGTGTTCCCTCTTTTACTGAAATCTCTGCCTCTTGTCCTATAAATGAATTGCCAGAGCCTAGTGATGTTTTGTTATCTAAGGTGTAATTATCAAGGGTGTATAGTAATCCTTTTTCAAAAACTCCTACCGATTTGTCCGCATGGGAAAAAACAGAAATGCGTCCACTTGCCTCGGATGAAAAACAAACCTTTCCATTGTAGAGTGCGAAAACAACATTGTCGCCATCAATTAAAGCGATATCTACACCCTTTTCTGCGTATAGGCACATTGTAGAAACAATCGCAATTGTGTGGTCTAAAAGCCCTCCAATTGCGCCATACATCCTTATTTTATTGTATCCTTTTTCGATTGCATGCTTGATTGCAATAGCACCGTCGGTTTCATCCTTTTTTACAGGATATTTTATAACATTTGTATTTAAAGGAACGTCGCCCGAATCAAAATCACCAACAGCTAAATCTATTCTTTTTCCTTGGCTTAAAAGGACTTGACATCCTCTATCAGCACCTATTACAAGATCAGTTTCATCTGGCTCAAAATCAAGCCTTGCATCAAGAGCGCAAGCTATATAACAAGTGTTCATTTTATCACCTCGCTTAAATTTTAGCATTTAAAAGCTGTATTTGCAAGTTTTTTATTGATTTTGTCCTATTTTAGTGATAAAATTTAATTATCAATATGCCAATATTTAGGAGGTTTTATGAAAAAGAAGGTTGTTTTACTTGGTGATTCTATTCGCTTATGGGGATACGGAACAAAGGTGCCAGAAATGCTCGGCGATAGCTACGAGGTTTGCCAACCCGAGGACAATTGCCGTTTCGTTAAATACACTCTTCGTGGGCTTTTTGATTGGCAAGATATTTTGAAGGATGCGGATATCATACATTGGAATAATGGTCTTTGGGACTGCACAGAAATTTTTGATGACGGACTTTTCACCTCTGAGGAGGAATACACCGAAAATATGCTCCGTGTAGCTACTCTACTCAAAAAAATTACACCAAATGTTATTTTTGCTACAACCACTCCTGTATGGGATGAATTTGAGTGGACCCATAACGACAAAATTGAGCGCTTTAATGAAATTATTGTGCCGAAACTAAAGGAAATGGGTATTAAAATAAACGACCTACACGCACTTGTTAGCAAAGATGTACACAAATACGTCAAGGAGTGTGATAAAATACATCTGAGTGACGACGGAATTGAGCTTTGCGCTAAGGCTGTTTGCAAGGTTATTAAGGATTTTGAATAATATTTAATTTTAATTTAAAAACAAAATCGGAGACTTTAAAAATCTCCGATTTTTCTTTATTTAAACAATACTTAACTGCTATAATATCAACATTTTTTCAAGCTCATTTGACAGAGTGTCGTTTTGAATATGAACCTTAACCTCGTTAGAATGTGCGTTAGTTTTAATATGCATTACAAGGCTTGTAATACCTGCCTTCTTGCGAAGTGGTGTTGTCACATCCTCAACAGCAATAAGATTTTTTGCCATTAAAACTGTGATATTTTTTGTAAATCCACCAGAGTATGCTGTTATTTTTACATTATTAATGGCAAGTCCGTTATTTTTATAACTTAGAATAGCGCTTACAAGCTTTACAGTAAGTAAAATAAGAACTACAACAGCTGCTGATAATAAAACAGAAAAAATCACGAACGATGATGCATTAAGTATAAG
>JAZNFR010000228.1:0-1845 GCA_045576055.1 Eubacteriales bacterium | reverse complement strand
AATCTTAAGCAAATCTTCCTTTGACTTGCTCAGGTCACTAAGCTGACCATTCATATAGTCGTAACGCTCTTTTACCTCTTTGTATTCTTCAATAGCATTTGGATTTACATGACCAAGATTTCTTAATTTATTTTTACATTCTGTAGCAGCAGCTAAAATATCCTTATGGTTTTCTTTAGTAACCTCTGGATAATTAAGCTCAACTGCTGTTGAATATGTAAGACCATAGTCGTCATATAGCTTAGCGGTCATCTTATCGAACTCATAATTTAACTGCTCAAGCTTACTTTCGCTCATAGTATGGGCACGTAAAATATTTTCTCTCTTTGCCAAAATATCTTTGTTTCTTTGGTTGAGGGCATTTTTCTTTTGCTCAAACTCAAGCTCTAGGTTTTGAAGCCTAATTCTTTCGTTTTCAAGATCCTCTAAGCGCTTTTGTGCTTCCTCATAAAGCTCTCTATTTCTAGCAGTTTTTTGAGATGATGATGAAACCTCTTGCTTTAACTCCTCCATCTTTGTTTTGATGGAATTAATATCGTTTAAAATTTCCTCTAAGCGAGTATTAGTATCAGTTATTGCAAGCTCTGATGCTTCAATATCCTTTCTTATTTCAGCTATGCTAATAAGATTATCATTGATTTTAAGTTGAATATTCTCAGCCGCTTCAACAAACTCGTATTTTTTTACATCTAAATCAATACGAAGTGTTGAAATTTCTTCAATTCTTAATTCAATTTTTTCTTTTTCTTCTTTATTTTGAATCAATTCATTCTGGTTCTTTTTATCTTCATCAACCAATTTTTGTGTATCAGATACAAGACCATCAAGAATTTCCTTATTCAAATTAATCTGAGCAACAATTGTGTCATACTCAGTCTTTTCTGCTCTATAAAGCTTATCAGTTAAATCATACTGTTGCTTTTGACCAGAATGCTTAGATGTTAAGCCACGGAGCTCCTCGCCGAGCTTTTGTCCTTGAGATTTAATTTTCTCAAGCTCTTTCGCAAGATTTGCTTCTTCTTCCTCCGCCTTTTTAATATCGTTGCTACGAGAAAGAACCGTTCCCTCGTGCTTTACAGAACCACCAGTAAATGAACCGCCAACATTTATTTGCTGACCATCAAGAGTAACCACCTTAATTTTGTAGTTTTGCTCCTTTGCCATATCGGTTGCATTATCAATATTGTCAAATATTACAGTTCTGCCAAGCAAGGATGAAAATATCTTTGTAAATTCAGGCTTAAATTTAATTAGTTCATCGGCAACGCCAATATAACCCTTATATTTACGTGCATTAATCATCTCTTGGGTCGGATTTTGTCCACTAACTGATGAAATTGGATAGAAAGTAGCACGTCCAGCCTTTGCGTCTTTAAGAGCGCTAATGCACGCCTTTGCTGTGTTTTCGTTATCAACAACTATATGCTGTAGTCCAGCGCCTAAAGAAGTTTCAATAGCTGCTATATATTTTTCTTCAACAGAAATTAAGGTAGAAATCGGACCATATACAGTACCAACACCATCTATTTCATTGTTGTTATAAGCATTCATAATGAAACCAACGCTCTTTGTATAGCCGTCAAACAACTCCTCCATGGCTGATAAAACCTTTATCTTTTCCTGCAAAGCAAGTTGATTTGACTTTACAGTATCCATTTCTTCCTTGAGTTGATTATATTTTTCTGTTTTAGCCTCAATTTCCTCGTTAACCTTAGAAAGCTCTTCTTCGATTTCATTTAATGAAGCCTCATACTTTGCTAAAACCTTTGCGCATGAATCTGATTTTTGTGTTAATTCATCAAGAGTAGCATTGTATTTAACAATATCATTGTTTATGCTTTCTTT
>JAZNFR010000227.1:0-5325 GCA_045576055.1 Eubacteriales bacterium | reverse complement strand
TGCTTACCAGACATATCAGCAACAAATGTATATGAAACCTTACCAGTAGCCTTTACGCCATTTATATCAGATTCAACAATTGTTACAGAATTTTCACCAACCTTAATTGTAGGCTCAGTAATTGTGAGTGTGTATTTTGTTTCCTTAGACAAGCCTTCAGTCTTGATAACAAGCTTATATGTCTTGTTTGCCTCAAGGATTGCAGATTTTGAATCAGCATATACACCATCCTCCTCTGTTGGGAGTGGAAGGTTAACCTTGTTGCCGTCAAGATCAGTAATTTCTAAGCCCTTGTCAGTAGCTGTGCCTGCAAAGTTATATTGACCTGCAACGCCTGTTTGGAAGTAATAAACAACTGTTTTGCCGTCGATTTGTGCTTGTGTAAACTTAATGTCCTTGTTTTCGCCAAGATTGAAGATGTTACATTCGATAGTAATCTTAGCTGTTACGCTTGTATCACTAGCGATTTCTGCATCAACTGCAGCAACCTCAAATGTATATTTTTCATTAGCTGCAAAATTATAAGTAATCTTGTTTGCATCGTCCTTTGTAGCGGTTCCGTTTACTTGGTTGCCATCCTTATCCTTAACAATAACGTTAGCACCCTTGATTTTGTCATATGTGATTGTGAACTCGCCAGACACTGGAGCCACAAAAGTAGATGTGAACACCTTTGCGTTGTTCTTATCTTCTTTTGTAATCTTTATGCCATTTGACTTGCCACTCTTTAGTATTGTGTCATCATTGATTGTGAGCTTGAATGTATCGCTTGTTTTAGCGCCTTCCTTGATTGTTAATCTAATCTTGTACTCAGTACCCTTAACAAGCTCCTTTTCAACAGTTCCGAGCTCCTCAGCCTCAGCACCGTCAAAAGCAATCTTTATAAAGTTAGCACTTGCTGTGAATGTGTATTTTCCTGTATATTCTGGAGTGAATACGCGATCAATGTAACCAGCCTTGATGTTTTCTTCAGTTGGCTTATTGCTGATGTTGTCACCAGTCTTTACAGAGTTGATTGTGTTGTTTTTGTCAGTAACGCCATTGTAGTCGTCTGCAATCTTTTCAATTACATTTAAATTAGTAGAAACAACCTTACCGAATGCAGCAAATAAGCCATCATAGCTGTCGTCGTTTTCGCCATTCTTATATACGTGCTTATCGCTTGTCATAATCATAAAGTCGGTTTCTGATGAGGAATAGTAGCTTCTATACATTGTAAGAACGCCCTTAACGTGAGAAATCTTGTTTTCTACGTCGTTATCATAGAACTCGCCCTTAATGATACCCTCATCCTCGTGGTTATGGTCATCTTCCTCGTTCTTTTCGAGTCCGTGTGAGAAAAGAATTACCTCATTTGTTTTGTCAACTGATACGAACTTGGAGTCATAATAGCCGTTGCCTACCATCTTTTTGAAGTTTTCAACTGTTTTTGGAGCATCCTTACCATAAAGCTCAACTAGAACCTTGCCGTAGCCATCAATTTCGAGCTCGATAACATCTGTAACCTCGAATTGGTGATTGTTAGGGTCAAAAAACTCTCTTGGCTCAACCTTTGTGCAAGCCTTGAAGGTATGAATAACACCAGTTATAAGAACAACTGCAGCAACAATCGCTAGTATAACTAGAAGAACCTGCTTAGTTACCTCTTTAACCTTTTGCTTTCTTTTAATTTTCTTTTTTTGTGCCAAAACTGCGTCACCCTTTCCAGTAACGTAGTTAGCATTTTTCTTATTCATTGCCATAAAAAAATCCTTTCTGAATTATTTTCTTGACTATTCTATCATATTTTTTTAATAAAATCAATGTATTTTTGATTATTTCTTTTTGAAAATTGTGTTGACTTTGGGAAAATTATGTGATATAATCGTTTCATAAACAGTTTTTCGGAGGTTAACTATAATGGAACACATCAAAACTCTTAAAACAGGTAATCTTTGCGAGAGCGCAAAAAATGGTGGATGTGGTGAATGCCAAACATCTTGCCAATCTGCTTGCAAAACAAGCTGCGGTATCGCTAACCAAGCATGCGAAAACAACGAAAGAAAATAATTGTTAATAGCTAATTTCGGGACTGCAGAGGAAAGAGGTTTCTCTTTTTTAGGCAGTCCGATTTTATTATTATGCCACTTTGATTAGGTGGTAAGGATAAACGAGGTATTATGGTACATCAATTCAAATTTAACGAACTAAACATTGTTTTAGATATATGCTCAGGCTCCGTACACGTGGTTGACGACATCGCATACGATATCATCGAAAATTATGAAAATCAGACACGTGACGAGGTTTTTTCTAAAATTTTCGCGAAATATGCCGACAAAAATGTGTCGCTTGACGAAATTAAATCCTGTTACGAGCAGGTTGAGGAATTAAAGAAAAGCGGTTCTCTTTTTACCCCTGACACATTTGAGCCAATGGCTGATAAATTAAAGCAAAAAACAAGTGGAGTGATTAAAGCTCTTTGCTTGCACGTTGCACACACCTGCAATCTAAACTGCTCTTATTGCTTTGCATCTCAGGGCAAGTATCATGGAGAGCGTGCTGTTATGTCGCTTGAGGTTGTCAAACGCGCACTTGATTTTTTGATTGAAAATTCCGGCTCTCGCCACAACCTAGAGGTCGACTTCTTCGGTGGTGAGCCCCTTATGAATTTCCAAATGATTAAGGATTTAGTTGCTTACGCAAGAGAACAAGAAAAAATACATAAAAAGAACTTCCGTTTTACCTTAACTACAAACGGTGTTTTGATTGATGACGACGTGATTGACTTTTGCAATCGCGAAATGTCAAACGTGGTTTTGAGTCTTGACGGAAGAAAGGAAGTGCACGACAAGTATCGTGTTGACTACGCAGGTAATGGTAGCTGGGAAAAAATCGTTCCAAAATTCCAAAAGCTTGTTAATGCCAGAGATGGCAAAGGCTACTATATGCGTGGCACATTTACCCATTCTAACCCCGACTTTTTAAATGATATTAAGGTTATGCTCGACCTTGGCTTTAAGGAGCTTTCGATGGAGCCTGTTGTTTGTGCAAAGGGAGACGCCGAGGAATTGACCGAGGAGGACTTCTCTATCGTTTGCAAGCAATACGAGGACCTTGCCAACCTTATGATGAAAAAGGATAAGGAGGGCGACCCATTCACCTTCTATCATTATATGATTGACCTAAAAGGCGGACCCTGTATCTATAAACGCATATCCGGATGTGGTTCTGGAACTGAATATATGGCAGTTACCCCTTGGGGAGATTTGTACCCTTGCCACCAATTTGTAGGCGAGGAAAAATACAAGCTTGGCGACATTTATAATGGCGTTACAAACAAGGAAGCGCAAAACGAATTTGCCTCCTGCAACGTTTATGCTCGTCCCGACTGCAAGGATTGCTGGGCTAAGCTTTACTGTTCCGGCGGATGTGCAGCAAACGCTTATCACGCAACAGGCTCAGTAAGAGGTGTTTACGAATATGGCTGTCGCTTGTTCAGAAAAAGAATGGAGTGCGCAATTGCTTTAGCTGTTAGTCGCGCGCTAAACGAATAATGACTACTCCAATTTGTGATTTTATAAATAAATATGTAGAAAGCAAAAGCCATCGACTTCATATGCCTGGGCACAAGGGTGTTTCATTTTTGGGATTTGAAGAATTCGACATTACCGAAATTGATGGTGCTGATGCACTCTATCAAGCAAATGGTATAATTGAAGAAAGCGAAAAAAACGCGACCGAAATTTTTGGAAGTGGTAAAACCGTTTATTCCTGTGAGGGATCTTCTCTTTCTGTTCGCGCTATGCTCTATTTAGCAAAAGCATATTATATAAATAAAGGTAGTAAAAATCGACCATACGTTTTAGCAACAAGAAATGCACACTCGTCATTTATTTCTGCTGCTGCTCTTGTGGACTTTGATGTTGAGTGGATTTATCCAGACAAGTCTAACTACATTTGTGGCAAGATAAGTGCAGAAAAAATCAAAAAAAGCCTATCCAGTGTCGATAATTTGCCGTTTGCAGTCTACATCACCAGCCCTGATTATCTTGGAAACATATGCGATATAAAATCCATTTCCGAGGTGTGCAAGAGCTTTGATATTCCTCTTTTAGTAGACAATGCGCACGGTGCTTACCTCAAATTTTTGAACGAAAGCAAGCACCCCATCGACCTAGGTGCTACTATGTGCTGTGATTCTGCGCACAAGACCTTGCCTGTTTTGACTGGTGGTGGTTATTTGCACATCGCAAAGGACGCGCCCACATTCTTTAGCAAAAATTTAAAAGCTGCTCTTGCCCTTTTTGGCTCGACTAGTCCATCTTATTTAATACTTGCTTCGCTTGACAACGCAAATAAATACCTTAGCGATGGCTATTCTGAGAAACTCCTGTCCTTTTGTGATAGACTTGCCATTTTTAAAGAAAGAATAAACAGCTGGGGATACAAAACCGTTGGTGATGAGGTGTTAAAAATCACCATCCTTGCTAAGTCATATGGTTATACAGGATATGAGCTTTATAGAGAGCTGAAAGCATACAGCATTGTACCTGAAATGTGCGACCCCGATTATGTTGTTTTGATGCTTTCACCAGATGATGAGGCACCCCTAATCGCACTTGAATCTGCGCTTAAATCAATTCCAAAAAAAGCTAGAATTTCAGACACTCCCTCGTCCGTTTCTTTTGGAGAACGCGTAATTTCCATAAGAGATTCTTATTTTGCTCCTCGAAAAGAGATAGAGATAGACAATGCTGAAGGCAGGGTTTTAGCTCTTTCCACCATAACCTGTCCACCCGCCATTTCAATTGCCGTTGCTGGAGAAAAAATGACCAAGGAATCAATTGAGCTTTGCAAGTACTATGGAATCAAAAAATGCTATGTAATCGAATAAAAAAGCAACGCTTTTCTGCGTTGCTTTCTTTTTTATAGTAAATTTTTTCTAAGCTCTTCTCCACTTTTTGGACTGAGATACGCAGGGGCAATATCAAATACAGTTTTGCAACCAACTGCACCCTCACAATTTAGTCTATATGCCGCACGAGCATATGCAACGATAACCGATGCTGTAAACTCAGGGTTTGAATCAAGCGTGATTTTATATTCGATAACGTGCTTGTTTTCGAGATTCTCTCCTGTTTTGCCACTACGGATAACAGAGCCACCATGAGGAATACCTGCGTGATTTTTTATAAATTCTTCCTCGGAAATAAAGTTTACTGTTGTATTATAATCGGCAAAATAGTTTGGCATTGTTTTAATTTCGTTTTCAATTCTATCTAAGTCAGCGCCCTCTTCTGCCACTACAAAGCATTCTCTTGTATGCTTTTCTCTTGTTGTAAG